>CAMAWS010000018.1 GCA_945861845.1 Candidatus Sulfopaludibacter sp. SbA3
GCAGGCGGCGGCGCCGCGGAGGCGCGCTGCTCCTCCAACTGCTCCTGTAGCCGATCGGGCCGAGCGCCCGCAGGTCCCTGTCCCCGTTCTCGAGTCCGCTGCCGCTGCGCCTGCCGGCAGAGCGGAAATTGCTTCTGCCGCGATCCCTCGGGAGTCGGAAAGCGCGGTTCCGGATAGCGCTACGGTTGGGCAAGCGGAATCCGGGACGGCGGTGACCGCCGTAATTGCCGCAATTGAGGATCAATTTTTCATTTCTGTGAACAACACACCTGCGCCTGCCTTGCCGCCTTCTCCCGCGCCTGCTGCGTCGCCTGTTGCGGCCGCACCTCCACAGGTATGGGAATACTACGACGGTGCTTATTACGGCAAAGGCATCAGCCGCCACGGCGACCTCTATGTCCAGGTCATAATCGCGGCCGGCCGCATCGTATCTGCAGACATCTACAAGTGTGAGACGCAGTATCCGTGCTCGGTCATCAAGACAGTTCCGCCGCAGATCGTGAGCAGGCAGGATCCCGACAGGATCGATAACGTTTCGGGCGCCACAGACAGCGTCGATGCCTACTATTGGGCAGTGGCCGCTGCGCTCGATCAAGCAGTGAAGTGAGGGCCGACATCCGCCGTTCCGCTATGCGGATGGGCACTCTCGTCACAATTCAAGCCCCTCCCGGTGCGGAAACCGCGATCGCCGCCGCATTGGACTGGTTTCGCCAGGTCGAAGAATGTTGCACCCGCTTCGATCCTCAAAGCGAGTTGATGCAGCTCACCAGGCGAATCGGCGTTCCTGTTCCGGTCGGTCACATACTGTACCAGGCGGTTCAGTTCGCCCTGGCGGTCGCCGAGCAAACCGCCGGTGTGTTCGATCCGACCGTCGGGCTACCAATGGAAAAGCGCGGGTTCGACCGCGAATACGCCACCCGGCAAGTTGTCCGAACCGGCATCGACGCTGACGGGCCTGATGGCGTGGCGACGTATCGCGATGTCTGCATGGATCCCGACGAACGCACGATTAAGCTTGTCCGGCCTCTAGTGCTCGATCTGGGCGCTGTCGCCAAGGGAATGGCAATCGACCTGGCGGCGCGTGAGCTAATGGAATTCGAGGGCTTCGCGGTAGACGCGGGCGGGGACCTTTATCTGGGAGGCTGCAATCCGGAAGGGGAACTGTGGTCGACCGGTATCCGGCACCCCAGGCAACTCGATACGTTGATTGATGCCGTGCGGGTTTCCAATCAGGCCGTATGCACGTCGGGCGACTACGAACGCGGTGGTCACATTCTCAATCCGCGCACGGGCGATCCGGCGGATGCCGTGGCGAGCGTCACTGTCATCGCGCCGACTGCAATGATGGCGGACGCGCTCGCCACGGCGGCATTCGTGGCCGGTCCGGACGAGGGTATTCGCCTGCTGGAGGGCCAGGGACTGGAAGGCCTCATCGTCACGCCGGAACTGGAAAGGCGCGAGACGCAGGGCTGGCGCGAACTGCGGCGGAACGGCAGCGAAACGCGAATCAAGTCTGTATGAGGCGCCGCGAGGTACGATCTTGACAACCGTTGAACTGCAGCGATTCTTCAGCACGCCGAAGGGGCTGCTCATCATCATCCTTTCGATTCTCTCGGCCATGAGCGCGGCGGCCGCCGGATTTTCCGTCATTCTCCCTGGCCTGCTCGCCGCCATTGCCGCTGCGGGCATGATCGACGCGCTCGTCTTGCGGAAAAAACACGGAGCATGGGAATTCCCAGATGGCGCCGTCCTTACGGGCTTTCTTGTCGCGATGGTTCTGAGCCCTTACCAGTCCTGGTACGCTTCAGCATCCGCCGCCGTTACCGGTATTGCGGGTAAATACTTTCTTCGGACACGGTCCGCAAACGTGTTCAATCCGGCCGCGCTCGGCCTTGTTGCCATGTTTTATGTCTTCGGGACCGGCCAGAGCTGGTGGGGCGCCCTGCCCGCGCTGCCGCCGGTTGCGCTGACGGTACTGTTTGCGGCCGGCGCCTTCATTACCGATCGCGTGAACAAGTTCCCGCTGGTCCTGACGTTTCTGGGAACCCACTATCTTCTTTTCACACTGACTGCCTTTTTGGGCGAGCCCGGGCGCGTTGCAGGCGCTTTCAGGGCTCCGGATCTGCATGCGTCACTGTTTTTCGCATTCTTCATCCTCACCGATCCGCCCACGTCGCCGGTGAGATATCCGCACCAGGTCGTGTGCGGCCTTATGGTTGCGGCCGCGAGCTACGCATTCTTTTACTTTGTTGGCGCGGCCTACTACCTGCTGGCCGGAGTGCTCGTCGGCAACGTGTGGGAGGCATGGCGGCGATCGAAGGCAAGATGAGATGTGGGGACCGACTCCGAATTCCTGGACTTCGGAATTCGGAGTCTGTCCCCACATCTCCCTATGACCGCGCAACTCGTGGCAACAGGGGATTGATTCTCGAGAGAAGTTCGTAGGGAATGGTTCCCGCCTTTTCGGCCACTTCTTCCGCCCGGATTTCAGCATTTCCCTGGCGGCCCAGCAATACGACCTCGTCGTCGATCTCTGCGGCGGCGTCGGTGATGTCGATCATCATCATGTTCATTGCAACGCGGCCGATCACCGGGACTGCCTGGCCATTGATCAGCACGCGTCCGGAGTTCGAAAGTTTCCGGTCGTATCCGTCATAGTACCCAACCGGCAGAACCCCAACCCGCATTGGCCGGCTCGCCTGGAATGAAAGTCCATATCCGACGTAGTCTCCCGCGCAAACTTTCTTAATTTGAGCGACGCGCGTTTTCCAGTTCAACACCGGCGAAAGGGCGATCTGCCGGCCTCGTTCGCGCGCTGCAAGTTGCGTTTCGCGGGACGGCCATATTCCGTACGCGCCTATGCCGATGCGAACCATCGTGAAGATCGTTTCGGGATACAGAAGTGCCCCTGCCGTCGCGGCAGCGTGGATATGCATGGGGCGGACGCCAAGGCGATCGAGGACGCCCAGGGCCTCGTTGAACCGGCGGAGTTGCAATTGGGCGAAGGAAGGATCCAGCGTGTCTTCGATATTGGCGAAATGCGTGTAGACGCCTTCGATCTTCAGGCCCGGAAATTTCAGAACGGCCCGAATGAAGTCTTCAAGCTCTGCGACCGCCACTCCCTGCCGGTTCGTTCCGGTTTCGATCTTGATGTGAACGTTTGCAGTTCTACCCAGGCTTTGCGCCGCGATCGACAGAGCCTCTGCGACGTCCAGGCGATAGAGAACCTGGCGGTAGTCGTTCCTGACGGCAATCCCGGCCTCACCGGGCGATGTGTGACCGAGTATCGCGATGCGATTCGCGATACCGAGCTTCGTTATCGCGAGCGCCTCGTCCAGGCAGTTAACGCCCAGCCAATTTCCCCCCTCGGCAGCAACCGGCGCAACCACGTTCAACCCGTGACCGTATGCGTTGGCCTTGACCACCACCATTATTGCCGTGTCCGGGGCGGCCAGACCTCGAAATGCATCAATGTTTGCGCGTATGCGGGCGGTGTCGACTTCGACCCAAGACAGCATGTGTGGATTATTCCATATGTATGATTAAATCCACGCCTACTGATGAATTCCACAATCGCATTCCGGAACGTGCGCTACGCCGTCGGCGGGGGCCGCATGCTGATTCACGATGTCTCGTTCGAGCTGCAGCGTGACGAGACGGTCGTCATATTGGGACGCAGCGGCTCCGGAAAGACAACCACTCTCAAGTTGATCAACCGGCTTCTCGATCCAACCTCGGGAGAGGTGTTTGTTGAAGGGAAGAGCACCGGGGAATGGGATCCGATCCGGTTGCGGCGGCACATTGGATACGTCATACAGGATGCGGGGCTGTTCCCACATTTCACAGTCGAGCGCAACATCGCGCTGGTTCCGTCGCTCGAGTCCTGGCCGGAGGAGAGAATCCGCAGCCGCGTTCACGAGATGCTTGAATTGGTCGGACTGCCTCCCGGAGTCTTTGCAAAGCGCTTTCCGCGCCAACTGTCAGGCGGAGAGCGACAGCGTGTCGGCGTGGCGCGCGCGCTTGCCGCGGATCCGCCGATTCTCCTGCTCGACGAGCCGTTTGGCGCGCTCGATCCGATTACGCGTTCCGAGATCCAGAAGGAGTTTCGCGACCTGCAGAAGCGGCTGAAAAAAACAATCGTGTTTGTGACACACGATGTTCGCGAAGCCTTCCTTCTCGGTACACGAATAGGCCTGATGAAAAATGGGCAATTGCTCGCGCTATTGCCGGCGGACGATTTCAGGAAACTGGATCATCCCGAAGCGAGGGCTTTTGTGGAGAGTTACTCATGAATGTGTTTGACGTTATGTGGACGAACCGGAGCCAGGTATTGCAGCTCACCATCGAGCACATCTTCCTTGTCGCGGTTTCAATGGCCATCGCGCTTGCCATTGGATTGCCCCTGGGAATCCTTATGACGCGAATGCCACGCATCAGCCGCCCGGTGCTTGGTTTTGCAAACGTCGTCCAGACGATCCCGAGCCTGGCCCTGTTTGGTTTCCTGATTCCGATCCCGTTTATCGGCGGCATCGGGGCGCGGACCGCCATCGTCGCACTGGTTCTCTATTCGTTGCTGCCGATCATCCGGAATACGTTCACGGGAATTTCCGGCGTCGATCCGGCGATTCGCGAGGCCGGCCGCGGGATGGGAATGACCGATAGCCAGTTGCTGTGGCAGGTGGAGTTGCCCCTGGCCATGGGAGTAATTTTTGCCGGCATTCGCACTGCTACGGTGGTTGCTGTCGGTGTGGCAACGATTGCCGCGGCGGTTGGAGCCGGCGGGTTGGGAATGTTTATCTTCAGGGGGGTGTCCATGGTCGATGGGCGAATGATTTTGGCGGGCGCTATTCCCTCAGCCGTGCTGGCGCTGGCAGCCGACCTGGGCCTGGGCGCGGTGGAGAAGAGGCTGGGACGCATATGAAGCCCATCATCCTATTGGCCTCTTTTCTGATAACGGCGCTGCTGACGGCATGTTCCTCTTCCGACCGCATCGTTATCGGCTCGAAAAATTTTACGGAGCAGGTGATTCTTGGGGAACTGTTCGCACAGCAGATCGAACGCCGCACCGGCCTTGAAGTGGACCGGCGATTGAACCTGGGCGGAACCCTTGTGTGCCACCAGGCGATTGTCGCGGGCCAGATTGACATTTATCCGGAGTACACGGGAACCGGCCTCACTGCGATTCTTGGCGAAAAGCCGATGAGTAATTCCAGCCAGGTATACGAAAAGGTCAAAGCCGAATACGCATCCCGGTTTGCCGTGGACTGGACCGAGCCACTGGGTTTCAACAACACCTTTGCCATTATTGTGCGCGCCGCCGATGCGGCGAAATTCAACATCAGGACGATTTCAGACAGCGCGCCGCATACGCGCGACTGGACTGCCGGTTTTGGCTACGAGTTCATGGAACGTCCCGACGGCTATCGCGGGCTGAGCCAGGCGTACAACCTTCAGTTCCCGGACGAGCCGCGGGTTATGGATCTTGGGCTCACGTACAGGGCGCTGGCGGATGGACAGGTTGATTTCATTGCCGGCGACTCTACGGCCGGCCTGATCGCGAGCCTCGGCCTGGCCGCGCTGGAGGATGACAAGAGTTATTTTCCGCCTTACGACGCCGCTCCAGTCGTACGGCAGGAGACCATTGCGAAGCACCCGGAAGTTCGCGAGGCTCTTCGTGAACTGGGAGGCAAGCTTTCGGAATCCGCCATGCGGCGGCTTAACTATGCCGTGGACGGCGAGCATCGCGACGTGGCGCAGGTCGTCAGCGAGTTTCTCGACGCTACTTTTGGGAAATAAGCTCTACAGCCCAAGTGTTCAGTCTACCTGTGGGCGCGGGGCTTCAGCCCCGTGCCAGGATCAAGCAGAAATTTTCTGGAACCTTGCACGGGGCTGAAGCCCCGCACCCACAGTGATTCCCCTAGCTAGGCCGCGGAGCGGCGGCGGCCTGTTCCAATTGCCGGTATGGAGCGATGAATCCGTGAATCGGCATTATCCGGTCCACACGGAGTCCCAGCTTCTGGACGTTATCAACAACGCTTCCGGCGAATGGGAAAGCCGGAGGAGGCGGTGTGTTCGGAGCCGGCGGTGTGTACAGGTCGGCCTCAACGAGAAGCCTTTCCGCGGGGAAGTACACCATCAGCATCGTTTCAGCGTGCGCGTTGCCGGTTACCGGATAGATCTCGATAGTGCGCGTGGCGTCTTTGAGTTCGTACTTGTCGGTCACCACTTCAATGGTGGCGGGCTTTGGATTCTTGCTCAGCTCGTCGGGATTGATCGTGAACGGACGCTGCGCCATCGCTTCGTAGAAAGGCTTGTTCAGTGAGTGCGTAATGATCGTTGCGCCTTCCGCGATCGCGCGGCGGACACCGCCCGAGTGGTCGACGTGATGATGCGTATTGATCACGTACCGGATCGGTTTATTGGGCTGAAGTTCCTTCACCTTCGCAATCACCGCGGAAGTCCGGAGTTCGTTCTGCGGCGCTTCAATCAGTGCAACGTAATCGGCAAATTCCACAAGCACGCTGTGATGGGACTGGCCGGCCAGGAACCAGATCCCTCGTCCAACCTGTTCGACAGTGACATTCGGCGCGGGCACTGCCGGAATAACGGCGGCCGCTTTGGCGGCTTCGGGGGCGACAGTATCGGCGACGTCGGCATTGACCGTGGATGACGACACCTGAATGTCGGCAATCGTGTACTTGTCCCTGTTGGTTGTCAGCCGGGTTGGCAGCATTAATGCGGCCACGTCCTGGTAACCGGCGAACGTCGTTTCAACGGTGGTGTCGCCAAATATATTGTTTCCAAGCGGGGCGATCATCGTAACGACTTTCGACGGCAGGTTCGATGTGCTGTCGACGTGCAATGTGAACTTGTCACCCTGGGCTGTTGTGACATCGACGACGCGGTTTGTGCCTTCAGTGCGGGGATTGGTAAGCTGGGCGCCTTCTGCAAGCGCGGCGCGGAGCGCGCCGATCGGGTGATGGTAGAGTTCCATCCGGCGATCTTTTGTAACGTCCTCTGCGACACGGTTCGGAGTGCCGTTGGCTCCGACGTTATAGCCGACATCTCCGTCCACGCCGGCAACCTGCGTTTGAGGAGCGGTAACGGCGGTGACGAATGTGGGCGTTACGGTCTGCTGCTGTCGCCAGCGTCCGTTGGCGTAGTCGATGGAGCGTTTGAGCTCCGATACCTTCAGGATTGGGAGCGTGGCATCCGGCGAAATATTCTGGCCGAAGTTTCCGTTTTCTCCCATGCCTTCGAGCACAAGAGTATTCGCGGCCAGGATGGCGTCGGTTCCGCCCATGGCTTCGGCGGCGTCTTCGACGATCGCCAGTTCCGGCGGACTTGAAGCGCAGCCCGCGAGGGCCAGCGCAAGGACAATGGACCATGTTGCTAATTTCATTGATGGATCTCCTCGGTTCGATAGGTTTTAACGGTAGGTAGGCTATGCTAACACGGGATGAGAGCAAGCGACAGATTCCTGGCCGAAGTCCAGGGCCCTCCGATTACAGAAATTCCTTCCGGCCGCTGGATCTTCGATCGAATCGAAGAGTGGGCGCGCCGTTCCCCTGACCGATTCGCATTTGCCGTCGATCACCAGCAAACCGTCGAGCAGTACGGCTACGCTGATGTCTTGAAGCAAGCCGAATCCATTGCGCGCGGGCTAGCGGCCAGTGATATCCGGCAGGGCGACCGTGTCGGCGTGCTCATGGAGAACATTCCCCAGTGGGTGTTCGTTTTTCTCGGCGCCATGCGCCTTGGCGCCATAACGGTTCCGCTTGCAACCACGCTGCCCGAGCCTGCAATGCGGCGAATTATCGAGCATTCCGGCTGCAAGATACTTTTTGCCGACGCTCAAAACCTGGAAAAAGCATTTGGGGTGGCCGGAGCGGCCGGTTGCCCGGTGGTTGCCTTCGGAAGTTCCGATCCTCGTGCAATAGCATGGGACGAATTCCAGGCTCGAAACCCGAAGCCCGGAATCCGGGACTCTTTCGATCCCTCTGGTGACGAGACGGCCCTTCTGATCTACACCTCCGGTACGACGGGAGATCCCAAGGGCGTTCAACTCACGATCAGCAACCTGGTCTACGAGATTCGCGGTGTCGTCGAGCCGCTCGCAATTTCCTCCGAGCACCGCATACTCTCGGTACTGCCTTTTTCCCACGTGCTGCCGCTGATCGCCAATGGCATCGGCCCGCTATGCCTGGGAGCGGGCGTCGTTTTCCTTTCGTCGATAACGCCCCAGCGGATCACAGAAGCGTTCCATCGTCACCGGATCAGCCTGTTCGTTTGCGTTCCCCAGTTTTTCTACCTGCTACACAAGCGCATCTTCGCGCAGGTAGCCAGCCAGAGCCGGCCGCTGCGCATCATGTTCAACGTCATGTTCGCGATTGCGAAACGTGTTAATAGTCCATCCCTCCGTCGAAAGATGTTTTCGAAGCTGCATAAGGCCGTGGGTCCGAACCTTCAGCTATTGGCCAGCGGCGGTTCCAGTTTCGATGTGCGCGTCGCCCGGGATCTGAGTAATTTGGGTTACGTCATGCTTAATGCATATGGCCTGACGGAGACGTCGGCGGCCGCGACTGCAACGTTGTCGCATGCCAACCGTATCGGCACCGTGGGAAAGCCAATTCGCGGTGTAACGATCCGGATCGATTCTCCGAGTAGCGACGGCATTGGCGAGGTCTGGATTCGAGGTCCCCTGCTGATGAAGGGCTATTACCGAGACGAGGCAGCCACCGCCCAGGTAATCAAGGATGGCTGGTTTCATACGGGCGATCTTGGTTTCATCCATCCGGACGGCAATCTCGCAATTACAGGCCGCAGCAAAGACGTCATTGTCCTGGCCAATGGAGAAAACATCTATCCCGAGGAAGTAGAGACGTATTACTCGCAGTCTCCATTCATCAAGGAAATCTGCGTGGTCGGTGTTGCCGGAAACGGAGACGGCCCGGCTGGGGAGAAGCTTCACGCGATTATTGTTCCCGACATGGATGAATTTCGCAGCCGCCGGCAGACCGGAATAATGGAGACAATTCGTTTTGAAGTCGAAAACATTTCCAAACAGCTTCCGTCCTTCCAGCGACTGCACTCCGTCGATCTTCGAAACGAGCCCTTTCCGCGTACGGTAACCCGCAAGCTCAAGCGTTTTGAAATTATCGCGGAGGAGGCCAGGGCAAGGAAAAGCAATCGCCGTGCGGGGCGGCCTGCGGAAGGAACGGATCATTCCCGATTCAGTGAAGGAATTGGATTCGTGATTGCGGAACTTGTGCGGGAAGTGAAAGCCGATGTGGGACCGCTCGACCCGTCCCTGAACCTCGAGTTGGATCTTGGATTCGACTCGCTTGCGCGGGTCGAGCTGCTGGGAAACGCGGAAGCGCGCCTGGGTGTCCATATCGACGAGGAAAAGGCCACGCGCATCTATACGCTGGGCGAGCTGGCCGATGCGTTTGAAGCCGCGCGGCCGAACGAGGCGGGCACGGGACGCAACTGGAGCGAGATTCTCAGCGCTCAGGCTACCGAGGGTCTCAATACGCATTACATCCTTGATAACAGGACCCTCCTGAATCCCCTCGCGTTCGTGTGTATGCGCGTGTTGAAAACACTGGCGCGCCTGTTTTTCAACCTCAAGTACACGGGGCTTGATAAGCTGCCGAAGTCGGGAGCATTCCTGCTTTGTCCAAATCACGAGTCGTATCTTGATGGTCCATTCCTCTGCTCCGTGTTGCCGCGCGGAGTCACGGACCGGATCTTCGTTCTTGGCTACAGTGACTACTGGGAAAGTCCCGTTTCGCGGCGCGTTGCACGGGCGTGCAACATTGTGGCTGTTGATCCGAACGTCAACCTTGTCCGCGCAATGCAGATTGGCGCGCTCGGGCTGAGACACAACAAGGTGCTCCTTGTGTTCCCGGAAGGGACGCGCACGATCGATGGGCACATCCAGGAGTTCAAAAAGGGCGCCGCAATTCTTGCGCGCGAAGTTGGCGTTCCGATCGTTCCGGTCGGAATCCGCGGCACGTTTGAAGCGTGGCCGCGCGGGGGTTCGTTTAAGTTTCATCCCGCTGAGGTTGTCTTTGGTGACCCGATTTATCCCCAAAGCCTCGGCAATGTGCCCGACGCATACTCACGCATGACGGAGCGGCTGCAGGACGGCGTGAGAATTCTATCGGGAGATTTGTAACATTGCCGTTACACTGCACGTACAGACTGTAGATACAGAACGTCCACGATTCGGTATATATTCCTCCCTATGGATAGAAAATACGGCCAGCACGGCTATCAGGCCAACGATGGCCGCGCCCGTGAGCGAGAAGACAAAAAACCGCGTGAGCCTGCGAAAGGCGCGCCCCGCGGCGCCGGAAGGGTGTCGGAGAACGGTCCGCGCGCAATGAAGATGCCCAATTTTCAGGATGTTCTGCGGTGCGCCATGTGTGGCGCAATTGTTCCTTCCCCGATCGACATCAGCTTCGAGAGCCAGTGTCCGAAATGCAGCGCGGACTTGCGGTCCTGCAAGAACTGCCGGCACTTTGATACGGCAGTCCGTTTTGAGTGCACGCAGGAAATTCCCGAACGCCTCACCAAGAAGGACCTTCGCAATAATTGTGAGTTCTTCACGGCGCGGATGTCTGTTGAACGGGAGACCCGTGATTCGGGCGGCGGCGTGAATACCACTACCGTAATCAAGCCGTCAGACGCCCGCAGCGCCTTCGATAACCTCTTCAAGAAATAATGCCCGGGCCCGCAACTCGCCGCTACAACCTCATCCTTATATAGTCCTCCCGTGCTAAGCTGAAGGTCATGAATGAAGATCGGCTTAAGATTGCCGTTTTTATCGACTTCGACAACATAGAGATCGGTGTCAAAAGCACCCTGAATCGGCACTTCGATATTGGCGCAGTGCTCGAGGCAATAAAGGAAAAGGGTGAAGTCGTCACCAAGATTGCCTACGGCGATTGGAAGCGCGCCGGAGAGCACAGTCGAAGCATGACCCAGCACGCGATCCAGATGGTTCAGCGCAATCTCACCCCGGGGGGCGACAAGAACGGGGCAGACATCAACCTGGCGTTGGATGCGCTTGAAATGGCTTTCACGCGGAACCACATCAACGCGTTTGTCATCGTCGGCGGCGACAGCGATTTCATTGCGCTTGTCGAAAAGCTGAAACAGTATGACAAGAAGGTGCTCGTCGTCGGTGGACGCGCCTTTACCAGTGCAATCCTGCAGAAAAACTGCCACGAATTTATTGCGTACGAAAACCTGATTGCGCCTGCGCCCCAGGCTGCGCCGCGAAGACTTCCGGAGAAGGCCCGCTCCGTGGCCGACGGCAATCTCTCCAAGGCATTCCCGCTTATACGGCGCGCGCTGAAGGTCCTCACGGATCGCGAAGTCTCGCCGCAACTCGGCTTGCTGAAAAGCACCCTGCTGCAATTGGATTCCACATTTACCGAGCGCGACTACGGCGCCAATACCTTCCGCGATTTCATAGAGAAGATGGCCGGTGCGGGTTTTGTCAAATTGAAGCAGGTGGATCGGAGCCTGCTTGTGGAGCTGAAGGACGGCGAAGCGCTGAAGGAGAGCGAAGCGCTGAAAGAAAGCGAACCGCTCAAAGAAAGCGAACCCATGAGAGACGCCGAGGCTCCGGGTGAGGATCAGGATTCGGCTGCCGTAGCCGCAGTTCCCGTTGCCCCCCCGTCGCCGGCCCTGATGGACGAGGGAATCCGGGTAATGCAGGAAGTCTTTCAAAATCCGAAAATCATTCCTCATTGGCCGATGTACCTGCGAAACGTGAAGCAATACATCAAGAACGCGGCGCCGTCTTTCGACGAGCGGCGCTACGGTTTTGCGAGCTTCCTGGAAGCCATTCGGTCAGCGCAGCGGTCAGGTGTATTCCGCCTGGAACGCAATCGGCAGGGAATACTTCGCGTGTATCCGGGCAGCCAGATTGCGCAGGCGCCACGGCTCGATTCCCCGGCCAACGAAGGAACTTCGGCCGAGGAGCAAGCCTCATCAACTTCCTTCCCGATGGACGAATCGATGTCTGCCGCGGAAGTTCAGGCCGAAACCGGAGCAGTTGCAGTCGAAGCGGCCGAGATGGAGCAGGGAATCGAATTGCCTTCCGAGGAGCATCGAGAAGAGAGCAAATCGGAAGGTGACGCCGAACCCCAACCGGCTCGTCGAAAGCGGGCAGCGGCGGGGACGGGCGCGAGACGCAAGGCCGGAACTCCCCGGGTGGCCAAGACAACCACAGAAAAACGTACTAGAAAAAAGCCGGCGCCCACAGAAGAAGAGCCTACGCCTTAAAGAGGGACAGTGAGCAATTTCCAAATTGCTCACTGTCCCTCTTTTCCCCATTTTCTATCCCCGCCTTATCAGTCACTTACATCGATTAAAGTCGTAATTCAATCTGCCGATAAGAACGGTTGGTAGTGAGGATATTTCCGTGAGTGAGAAGACAAGATTTAGCACTATTCCCTGGAAGGCCCGTGCGCTGGTCGTGGCGTTCGGTATCGTGGGGCTTTATGAACTCATCCTTGCGATTCTTAACGTGCGTGGAGCGGACTACCATGCCTTGGGTTTGATGCTGTTCTTGGGCCTCGTTACGGCGCGCGTAAAGGTCCGGCTTATTGCCGGTTCCACGCTCTCGTTGCTGACTTCAGTTGTTCTCGCTTCATTAATGATGCAGGGTCCCGGGGCGGCCCTTCTGGTTGGTGCCTGCGGAGTGTTGGTTCAGGGCGCGTTCCCGATCAGGCGAATAATTCCACACCACCTGGCGTTCAACCTCGGAATGATCACCCTGACGGTTTCGATGGCTGGCATCGGCTACTACTGGATGGCGCCTAATGCGCTAGCGCCCCTGGCCGATCAGTTTGCCGGTGCCATGGTTGCCGCGCTGATTTATTACCTTGGAAACTCGGTATACATTTCGGCTGTCGTCTCGCTTAGCGGAAAGGGCGTCATCTTCCGGATATGGCACGACAATTTTCTCTACACCGCGCCATCCTTTTTTGTTGCCGGGGCGCTGTCGTTTGCCGCGCTAAAGCTGGCTTTGGGGCTCCATCCAAGTGTGCTGATCGCAGTCGTGCCTGTTTTGTACCTCAGCTACTATTCGTACCGCGTTTACCTCAAGAGTCTCGAAGACGAAAGGAAGCACTCGTCCGACATGTCGGACCTGTATACCTCGACGCTTTCCACGCTTGCTCTCGCAATCGACGCCAAGGACCGGAATACGCACGGGCACATCCGCCGGGTTCAAACGTATTCAAGGGCGATTGCCGAGGCCATGAAACTGGACAAGACTCAGATTGAAGCGGTTGCCGCTGCCGCCCTGCTGCACGATATCGGGAAACTCGCGATTCCCGAACAGATCCTCAGCAAGAAGGGTCCGCTGACTCCCGGAGAGATGAAGAAGATGCGGATGCATCCGCAGATCGGCGCAGACATAATTTCGAACATCAAGTTTCCATATCCTGTCGCCGATTCGATCCTGGCGCATCACGAGCGTTTTGACGGCCACGGTTACCCGAATCGTCTTGCCGGACGCAACATACCGCTCGGCGCCCGGATACTTTCTGTTGCCGACGTATTTGACGCGTTCCTTGCTGATAAGGATCCGACGGATGAAATGATCCAGCAGGCGATTGACACGTTGACGGAGAACGCGGGCACTCAATTCGACCCGGAAATCGTCACCGTCTGGACGTCAATCTACCGGCAAGTCGTTGACCGAAGCGTTGTCAGGACCGAACAGAAGGCCGAGAACGGGTCAACGGCGTATACAGACATCCAGCGCGCTGCATCGGAACTCAAAGTTCTCGATACGCTGACCGAGGCCGTTGCAAGTCTTACGTCGGTCTCCGAAATAGTTACCTGCGTGTGCGAATTGCTTCAAGATGCGATCCCGGGTGGCGTACTGGTTGTTCGAATGAGCGGAAACCAGCATGGGCACGAGTATGACGAGGTTCCTGCCGCCTGCGGAATCGCCATTCCAGTTGTTTTTGGCGGAGTCGTTCTTGCAACAATTTCGGTGCGATCAGTGACCGATGAATTTACGGACGATGACATTCGACTGGCGACGACCGTTGCAGAAAAGATCTCCGGAAGCTTGCACAGCGCAATTGCCCTGGAAGTTGCGCAAAATGACGCCACGAGGGACAAACTTACCGGGCTCGCGAATCGAAGGGCGCTGGAGTCGTTGGTTGAATCGATCGGCGGCCAGCCCTGTTCTGTGGTGCTTGTGGACGTAGACGCATTCAAGGCCGTAAACGACAAGTTTGGCCATCAAGCGGGCGACGCCGCCCTGGCGCAAATAGCCGCCCACCTGCGGGCCGCTTTCACGGATGCTCGAATGATCTGCCGATTGGGCGGAGACGAATTCGTCGTCGTCACATCCCATCCGATTCAGAACGTGCGCCTACAGGTCCGCAGTTTCCGAAAAATGGTTCGCTGGGATCCGGCGCATGAGCCGTATTTGCGAATGCGCTTCGGCGTAAGCTGCGGCGTGGCAAGCACTCCGGCGGACGGTGACACGGTTGAGCAGATCCTGAAAAAGGCGGACGACCGCATGTATGCCTTCAAGACGCGATACAAACAGTGGGGCGCCGTTACTACCCACGCCGGAACTCGTCCCCAAGTTCTTCCCAAGAAGCAGGCCGCTTTCACGGAATCCATGCCGATCGCCTGCGAGAAATGAACCGTTCGGAACTTTCACCACCGCCGTATAACCTCGCTCAGCGGTGTGAACTCTTCGTGAACAGCTTCAGAACAGTGTCTCTGTAACAATCTATTCACAAATACTTCACTGTTCATTCATCGCGCCTCTCTAGGCTTGACCTTCATGTATGGAGCGATTGTCTTTATGTGGCACCTAATCAAGAAGGAGACGCGATGACGAAAAAGTCGGCTTGGTTCGTTTTCCTATGCCTGATCACGGCGGGAAGTCTGTTTGCTCAAACGGCTGGCCAGATCGAAGGCACTGTGAAGGACGCCAGCGGAGCACTGATTCCGGGAGCCCAGATTGATGTCCTGGGTCAGAAACAGGGCGAAAAGAGGCAGACTCTCAGCGGGGATGTTGGCAGCTTCACTCTTCCGCAGCTTCGGCCCGAGACCTATCAGGTAAGTGT
>CAMAWS010000019.1 GCA_945861845.1 Candidatus Sulfopaludibacter sp. SbA3
GCCAACCTGCAAGTAACGGAATTCACAAATGTTTTCGATCTTTGTCCGGGGCGGGCTATGACAGTTCGACCGGGACGGGAAGTCCGTTCAAATTCAAGGACGACAATCTGTCACAGGGCTTTGATCGAGGGAGATTCGGTAGTGGGTCACTTTGAAACTTCGCGCATCGCGATCCCTTCTTGGTTTGCAGCACAAAAGCCGTAGCGGCGAAACAGTGTTAGCCACGGGCGTAAGCCCGTGGATTCAGACAGCACGTTATGCCCAGCCCCAACGGGGCGGCACAGCATCCAAGTATCGTGCTATGCCGCACCTACAGTGCTGATGTTCGATCGTTCGGTCGACCACGGGCTGACGCCCGTGGCTATGTTCTTTCGCCGCTCCGCGGCTAGTTACGATATTTCAAAATGACCCACTACCGGAGATTCTTCGGAATTGCAAATCGACAGTTGGAGGATTAAGAGCGCCCTGCAGTGAGGCTGGTGGCGTCTGCCACCAGCCCCGGCTTCAGCCAAGTCCTGGCATGAAATCCTGCTGCTATTACCGCGGAGCGCGCGGCGGAGGAGGAACTCCATCGGAATTCGCCTGCATTTTACGGCCATCAGCCAACGTTACGGTCCTTGTGGCTGCGAATGGTTTTCCATCCCTTGCCAGGAATCCATCTACCGTGATCTTGTCCCCTACCTTTATTGATTCACGAGTCCAACCTTGTCCCGCCAGCGCCGTCGGACTGGCCGATAGCACACCCCACGGCGTGACTTTCCCGGCTTCATCTTTGACCTCAATAAAGAAATTGATGTGTGGATTCGACCATTCGACCTTCGTGACCGTTCCCGTCACAGTGACCGGCTTCGACATGTCGAATTCCTTCATGAATGAATGATGGGCAAATACGGGAGCCGCCGCCAAAACCAAACCGAGTCCAAGAGCCAAGAAACCAAATACGCTGGGTCGCATTTCGATACCTCCGTTTTCAACTATTGAGATCCCCTGTAATTTCATGCCAATCCCAGTAATGCAATAGTGGTGCCTCAGTTCCGACGTTGTAGTTACAGCAGTTTGCGAGGAAGCCTTCCGTCAGAATGGCCAATTAGTCAACATAGCTCCGGCGTGTTGCGCCGTTTTGTCATTCTTGATCCAACTCATCTGGTGATGAACTGACACCCTGTCGGACATAACGGGCAGTTGAGAATATTTGGCGGACCGCAAGCATGGATAACTCATTCAGAAATCGTTACCCCTCAAGAAATAGTGTGGCAGCTGAAGTGCTTAAAACCCAAGAGCGTGCTGACACGCGATAAAGGAGGAGTAATGAATCATAATGCAAGCGCGATCCTTTTAATTTCCAGGACAGACAATCTCGTAGCCCAGTTACAACAGGCAGAAATAGCACGAACTCGATCCATTATCTTGAGCATGCTGGCCGGCTCAATTCTGGGATGGGCAATCGGCGTGGGACAACTCATCACTATAGGTTCCTGGGATCTGTTCTACTGGGCATGGATGCCTTTGATTCCGTTCTACAGCGCCCTGGGCTGGGCGCTGTTCGGAATGATCATGGGTGGAAGCGGCGTTTTCTCCAACTCGAAGTCAATCGAACACATCGGCACGGAGAAGAATTACCTGAAAACCGACGCTGCCTGATTTGCACGGGGGGGGAGAATGCGGATTACCGGTCTGATCCTGTTAGGTAGTCTTGCGGCTGTGCAGCAACAGGGCGCGTACAAGCCTGTCGCTACCAACGCTCAATTAATGACGACGTTGATTATTCCTTCTTCGGATGCAATCTTCGACGTGTCCGTCAATCCCCCCAAAACTGATGAAGCGTGGGCCAACCTTGAAAACCAGTCCCTCATCCTGGCGGAATCGGGAAACCTGCTCATGATGGACGGCCGGGCCGTCGCCGAAACCCTATGGATGGAAGAATCACGTGGTCTTGTGGACTCGGGCGAGGACGCATTCAAGGCCGCGAAAGCCAAAGACCTGAAACGCATGCTGGAGGTTGGCGAAGACATTCTTGCCACGTGCGCCCGCTGTCACTATCAGTACCTGAAGTAGGGCATTAACATACATGGCTCATGAATCTCGCGAAGCCCCCCCCCTTCTTGACTTGCCGGAAATCCGCAACTAGGCTGTCCGTGATTCCAGAGGAGATCTATGGCATTCATGATTCGTGTGTTCATGGCATCGCTGCTGACGGCGTCGTTCTCGTTCGCAGTTACGGCACAACAGGCGCCCGCTCCCCTGCAGCCGGGCCAGACGAACGACCCTTTCCCTGCGCCCATCCCCGCGGTCCAGGGCGTAATCGTGGTCAATGTCGCCGAGTTCGCGTCACTTCCCGAAATCGATGGAGTGGCCGCCCGCATGATGCACCTGGTAGATGAGCCCGGTTCGCGGCGGCTGTTCGTGAACGAAATGCGCGGCCCGCTCTACAGCGTGAGCTACGACGGCAAAACGGTGACGACGTATGTCGACATCAACGCTTCGAACTGGGGCGTGCCCGTGCAGTCCATGGGCCGTGAGCGAGGGTTTCAGAGCCTCGCGTTCCACCCGCAGTTTGCCGAGGCCGGGACGCCCGGTTACGGCAAGTTCTATACCTATACCGATACCACCAACATGACGCCAGCACCCGACTTCCGTCCTTTGGGTGGAATGGACACGCACGACACCGTGCTGCTCGAGTGGACCGCCAAAACCCATGACGCGGCAACTTATGATGGCGGCCTTCCGCGCGAGTTGTTCCGGCTGCGCCAACCGTTTGCCAACCACAACGCGGGCCACCTGGCCTTCAACCCGAACGCCGCTCCCGGCAGCCCGGACTTCGGCCTGCTTTACGTTGGCGTCGCCGACGGCGGAAGCGGGGGCGACCCGCTCAACATGGCGCAGAACCTCGGTTCCGCATTTGGGAAGGTATTCCGCATCAACCCCCTGGGCACGGACAGCCTCAACAAGAAGTACGGAATTCCGCCGGGCAACCCCTTCGTCAACCGTACCGGAGCCCTCCCGGAAATCTATGCATACGGCGTGCGCAACCCGCAGCGTTTTTCCTGGGATCCGGCCAACGGCAACCTGTTCCTCTCCGATATCGGCCAGAACATTGTTGAGGAGGTCAGCATTGTCAAACCCGGCGCCAACCTTGGATGGAATCTCTGGGAAGGCAGCTTCCGCTTTATCAGCCGCGCGGCTGTCAGCACGCAGAATCCGCGCGACCTCGAGATAACGTACCCCGTCGTTGAATATGGGCAGTTGGATCCGTTGCTTCAGCCCAACTCCGCTGCCAGTGGCGTGATCGTTTACCGCGGGAGCCAGATTCCGCAGATTGCAAATCTCGTGATATTTACCGATATGCCGAGCGGGGAGATCTTCCACTTCAGCGCCGACTCGCTGCCCAGCGGCGGCCAGGACGCCATTCGCCGAATCCTGCTCCGATACGACGGATCGGAGAAGACCATGCTCCAGTTGATCCAGGACAAGAACAGGGCCCAGGGGAAGATGCCTGCCACGCGCTCAGACCTGCGGCTGGCGATGGGCCCCGGCAATCAGGTCTTGCTGCTCAACAAAGGCGACGGCACCATCCGCCAATTAGAGAAGAATGAGGGACAGTGAGCAATTTCCGTAGTTCAGGAAATTGCTCACTGTCCCTCATTCTTCTCACAGCGCGAAGCGATTCAGGAATGTGAACCAGCTCGCAAAGCGGGAGAGGTTGTCGGTCATGATTAAAAGGCCGACCGCAATGACGAGAATTCCACTCATGACTTCCACCGCGTGGAAATGGCGCTTGAAGCGGCTGTAAAAGGCGAGGAATTTGTTGATGCCGAGGCTTGTCAGGAGAAATGGAATTCCCAGGCCAAGAGAATAGACGGCCAGTAGAACGATTCCCTGGCTGACATCCTGCTTTGTACTCGCCATCGTGAGGATGCCTGCGAGTATTGGACCGATGCACGGCGTCCACCCAAACGCGAAAGCCAGGCCCAGGACCAGTGCGCCAAATGCTCCCTTCGGCTTGGCGACATTGTTGAAACGCTTGTCGCGATACAGGAAGTTGATCTTGAAGATACCCATCAGGTGCAGGCCAAAGACAATCAGCACGAGGCTGGCCAGCCGGCGCAACAGGACCATTCGCGTAACAAGGATCTGTCCGAGCCACGTGGCGGATGCGCCGAGGGAAATGAAGGTTATCGAAAACCCGGCAATGAACATTATCGAACTCAGCACGACCGAACGCGTCAGAGCCGTCTTTTGCGTTCCTTCCTTAAGCTGGTCGAGTGAAAAGCCGGAAATAATCGAAATGTAGCCCGGTACGAGCGGCAACACGCACGGCGACAGGAATGAAATCAGGCCGGCAGCGAATGCTGTAAGGATCGAAACACTGTCCATGTATTACAGAGTCTACAATAAATTATGGTTCTATCGGCCTTGCATTCGCATCCGCCCATGTCGCCGGCATCAGCGTTCAACCACAACATTGGCCAGCGGCGCGGTCAGCCGGATCATACGCCCTTGCGCATCGGTTGTCGCAATAACCCGGAGATTCTCCGTTACCACTGTGAAAGTCCTGTCCGCGGTTTGCTGAATCGACATTATTCCAACGGTACGATCCTGCGGAACGAATGCCGGCAGACTTGTTCCGGCGATGCCATTCCGATAAAGCAGTATCAAGTAATGATGGAAGAAGTTGTGGTCAACGATCGCAGTCTCAGGTGAAAAGCGGATGTCATCGGATTCGGTCTTGCCATCAACCTTGTACTCAAGCTGGCTGACTGGCTGCTGCACGTTCAGCCGGATCGCATTGCCTTTCGATTCGAACTCGTAGAAC
Organism: Candidatus Sulfopaludibacter sp. SbA3; assembly: GCA_945861845.1. Lineage (GTDB taxonomy): Bacteria > Acidobacteriota > Terriglobia > 20CM-2-55-15 > 20CM-2-55-15 > CAMBFR01. Next base: position 4,814 of record CAMAWS010000019.1, read on the forward strand.
GTAACCCTGAGTTGGGAGTCGAGTTCCATGCGGCTTCGCAGGTCAAAGCTCTGGCCTGGAACCGAAATTCGCGTCCGTCCCTCTGCCGTATAGCCTCCGCGCTGTGCGGTTATGGAGAACTCCTCGGTTCCAATCTTCTTGCCGTCCTGGTAGATCGTGAATTCTCCGCGTTCTACGACAGGAGCCGCAATCCAAAGCATCAGTGAAAGGAAAAGACTCATATCTTTGAAATCGCTTCCAGTATTTCGTTCGCCACGTCCTCGCGGGCCCTGTCGTCTGTGGAGATGTGCAATTTAGCGAGGCGGTAAGCCGGTTCCCGGCTTTCAAAGAGACGTTCCGCCTGCTGCCTGTCCTGAAACATCGGCCTGGTGCCGTCAATTTTTACACGCTCGGCCACTTTCGGAAAGGACACTTTCAGCCAGATTGTTAGTCCGGTTCGGTCGGCCAGGTCCCGATTGTCTTCACGCGTGAATGTGCCGCCTCCCAGAGCCACGATACTGTTGGGCCTGCCTGACAGCCGCTCCAGGTATTGATGTTCCAGGTCGCGAAAATAAGGTTCGCCGTGCGCGCGGAATATTTCAGGCACGGACTGCTTTTCACCCGCCTCAATTACTTCATCCAGGTCGTTGAAGCTCCACCGAAGTCTTCGCGCGAGGAGGCGCCCGATTGTAGTCTTGCCGGCTCCCATGAAGCCGACCAGGTAGATGCGCTGGTGTTTCATTGGTGTCTTGATGGCTGCGCTCCGCTCATGTCGCGGCTATTTTACGTTCTGTGCCATCATATCCGCACAATGTTTGAGCACCCGCGGCTGAAACAGTTCAACCCGTGGATACGTTTCACGAAGAAGGCTTATCCCTATGCCGAGGAACTGTTGAGCAATGAAGTTTACGTGCTCGTGTCGGCCATCGCGATGAATGCTCTCCTGTCGTTTTTCCCTTTCGTGATCCTTCTCGTCTCGGTGTCGACACGATATTTCCCGGCATGGAACGTTCACACGATGACGTATGAAATTCTGCGCCAGTATCTGCCTTCAAATCAGACGTTCATTGTGGAAACTCTTCGCGGCCTGTCAGCGGGATTCGGAAGAATCCAGTTTTTCTCCCTGATCGTATTGTTATGGTCGATCGCGAATGTCTTTATCCCGCTCGAAATGGCGCTGAACCGGGCGTGGCATGTCCATGAAGCGCGGGGTTTCTGGAAAAGCCAGAAGCTGGCGCTCGTAATGGTTGTGATTTCGGGGACACTTGCCTTCCTGTTTATTGGTGGCGCGGCAGCGACCCAGGGACGGCTGATACGTTTGCTTGGCGCCACGGAGTGGGTGACTGCGCAGACCGTGATCCGGTTTATCGCCATCAAAGTGTGGATGGTGCCGCTGACGCTGACAATGTTCTTCGTGGTGTACTACATCGTGCCGAACATGAAGGTATCGGTGCGTGAAGTGTTGCCGGCCGCCATTTTCACCGGCCTGCTTTGGGAAGTGTCGAACTACGTTTTCATCCTCGTGCTGCCGTTTCTGGGCCTGAACGCAATCTACGGAGGATTCGTTGTGACGGTCACGCTCATGACCTGGGCATACGTCAGCGGCATTATCCTCGTGCTTGGAGCCAACATGACGGCCCGCAAGGCATTCCCCATCCCCGTGCCTCTACGCGTCGCCATCGGTCACGGCGGCCTTCGTCTTGTAGAATTCCCTTCCGTCCAAAGAGAGCAAAACCCGGAGGGCATCGATCCCGATCCAGGCGCCAAAAGGAACCAGGAGGAATCATGATGATGAAGGCAGAGTGGAGGCGAGCCGCATTTCTCGTGCTGGCCGGAATTGCGGCTCCGTGTTTTGGTCAGGGTTGGGACTTGCCCGCCGATCGCGCAACCGTGCCTCAGGCCCAAATCGAAACCATTCTCGCGCGCAACGACTACCCGGAAACAACGCAGTTCACGCGACGGATTGAATTCATCGATTTCAATTCCTTCGGCAGAACATTTACCCAGGTGGTCATTCGACTCGATCCCCAAACGCCTCGCCTGCGGAATGGCAAGAAGCTCATTGTTGTGGGCGCCGAGCCCGGCAGCGAATACGCCACGGATTTCCTCGAGACCGTCGAAGGAAAAGAAGGCATGGGGATCTGGCTTGCGAAGCGTGGCATTACATTCATTGCCCTCACTCGCGTCGGAAGATGGAACTTCCTCGATCCCGGCGGATCCTGGGAAACCATTCCGATCGGCCAGCGCATGCCGATTTTCAACCGCGACCAGAAACGCGCCTGGCAACCCGAGGACTACATGGTCGAAGTGAACCAGGCCGCCGCAACGGCCAGCGCCAGCAATGTGAATCGGTATCCAACTCCAGGAACGGAACTCTACAACCAGATGCTGGCCGCAAATCCGATTACGGTGCTCAAAGGGTATGCACTCGCTTTGAACTCGATGGTGCGGCCCAACGAAAGACGCAACTCGGTCATGCTCTATTGGGGCATGTCGACCGGCGGCGCTTTTCTGTATCCGCTGGCAAAGTATGTAACGCCCGACGGCTATCTCGGATGGGGAACCAGCAGCACGGGGATTGCGTATTTCTACAGGAGCGCAAAACAAGGCAACTACGCACTGCCCTACGATCGCTCCGCGCTTCGCGTGCGAGAACGAGGCATTCCGGATTTTGATGTCTATACGAAGGGAATTCCGCAGGAAGTTAAAGATGGCTGGTGGCAGAATGCGCTGAAGAGCCCGCGTTTTAAGAGCATGGAGGATTCCACCATGATGTTCGGCACAGCCGCCCTCGCGGAAACTGCAGCGCGCTTGTGGATGACGGATTTCCTTCCAGCCGAAGACAGAAAAGCCGGTTTCGCGAAATTCGTTTCCAGTTTCGTGGAGCCGTCATTTCCTCCTGCGGAGTTAAAAAGGGCAGCGGTGCTGGACATGAACGGCACGCTGGATGAGGTCCTGCCCCCCGATGTCGTCGATGCCCAGCGCGAAGTCATGGAGCCACACGCCGCCAAATACCGCGTCGCCCGCATCGAAGGTTTTCACCACTACTTATTTACCCAACAGGGCATCAAAGTTGTTGGCAGTCTCTGGCTCCGATTCATCGATTCCGGGTACTTCGACAAGTAGTTCGGGCCGGTCGGGCCGATTATCAATGATTCAAACTGCCCGGTACGAAATGAAATAATCTGCACGGACAACGCAAAGGGGGAGGCGACGATGCTGGCTTCATGCCGTATGAATGGATTCGTTCCCACAAAAGATCCGGCGCAGGCCCGGCACTTCTACGAAGAAGTTCTCGGTCTGACATTTGTGGACGAAAATCCATTCGTTGTTATGTTCCGGGGAAACCAGGCGATGGTCATCGCTCAAAAGATGAGCCAGTTTGTGCCGGCCACTTACACCGTCCTTGGATGGGAAGTTGAAGATATTGAGGACACCGTTTCCCGTTTAACAAACAAAGGGGTGCTTTTTGAACGGTATCCCTGGATGGAACAGGATGAGATGGGAATCTGGAATAGCTCCGACGGCAAGGTAGCCTGGTTTAAAGACCCGGATGGAAATATTCTCTCAGTCTCCCAACACTGAAAATGGAGAGTACGGCTTCCAAACGAAAGGAGATTCCTATGTCTTTACCGAAATGCCCCGGCTGGTTCGGGTCCATGCTTTTGACCGTCGTGCTGACGGGTTGCACTACAAATCCAGGGAAACCCGACCTGGACCTGCTTCAACAGCAAGTGAGCGATACCGAACGCGCTTTTGCAAAGACCATGGCGGATCGCAACCTCCCGGCGTTTACCGAGTTCCTTGCAGAGGAGGCCGTATTCTTCTCCGGTCCGCAGCCCCTGAGGGGCAAACTGCAGGTGACGGATTGGTGGAAGCGCTATTACGAAAAGCCGGACGCGCCTTTTTCCTGGGAACCGCAACAAGTCCAGGTACTGGATTCCGGAACCCTAGCCCTGAGTTCAGGACCGGTGCATGATTCCAGCGGCAAGGTGATCGCAACGTTCAGTTCGATATGGCGGCAGGAAGAGCCTGGAGTGTGGCGCATCGTTTTTGACAAGGGTAACGACGTCTGCAATTGCCCAGCACCTTGACTTTCCAGATCCCACCGGCGCTACGCGTGGACTTCGGACACCGTGGACTTCGTCTTGTAGAATTCCCACCCGTCCTGGGAGAGCAAAACCCAGAGGGCATAAATGCCGATCGCGGTCCCAACCGGGAATTTGAAGAGAAATAAAGCAGAAACTACCAGCGCCACAGTTCTCCCCCACGAACGGTATTGCAGAAGGCCGACTCCGGCAGCCGCAATTCCAGCAGCGGCCACGATAATTGAGAGGCCGATCATCACGGTGAGCGACGTTGCAAGACGGGCCACATTGAAGGGAACGTCTGCAGGCCATGCGATGGGCAAGTAGCGAATGAACTGCCCGGCGAAAATCACGATCATGCCCAGGATGCCCGTCAGGATGGCGCTGCCAATGAAAAGCCATCCGAGAATATTCACATGCATGGACATGTCACGGCGCGTGCCAGGGGTGCGCGCTTCCTTTTGCCGTGATGGCGCCGGGCCCAGATCGACGCCACATTTGCTGCAGAATCTATAGTGATCGCCAACTTGCATTCCACATTGCGGGCAAAACATTGTTTCCTCCTGACACTCGACTGGCAATCGTTGGTCACGTTTCCAGTCTACCTGTGGGCGCGGGGCTTCAGCCCCGTGCCGGGATCAAACAGGAAGTTTATGGAACTTTGCACGGGGCTGAAGCCCCGTGCCCACAGCGCACCTCACGCAAATTCCCTACTCTCGTTTCCCGATCCGAATATCTCCGTTGCTGGTTTCGATGGTGATCTGCGGTCCACCTGCGCCGACCTGCCCGGAAAGCGACTGCTCCCGGCGGGATGAGGAAACGGAAGGCCCTTCGAACTCACTCGTAATATCTCCGGACCTGGTTTTCGCGTCGATACGGAATGCCGCATCCGCCGGCAGGTTGAGAACGACGTCTCCAAATTCTCCGGATATCGACACCGGCTGCCGTGGCGCCCGATCGAACTCGATCGTGATATCGCCGTGCGTATTCCTGGCCTGGATGCGATCCTCCGCGTTGCGAATACTCAGGCTCTTGTACGAGGTTTCCGTGCTTATCGCCCCCGCAATGCCTTCCACATCGACAGAGTTGTTTCGCCCGGTGATCTCCAGTTGCCCCTCAATGTCTTCAACGCTGATGGCGGAGAATGTGTTCGCAATCGTTGCGTTTCCCTTCACGTTGCGCACATCGATCGGCCCAAAGCGGTTTTCGACCGTTACCGCGCCGGTAATGTCGCGGACCGTGACATCGCCATATCTATTAATGATGGACTGACTCCCTGTCAGGCCCGATATCTGGACCGTGCCATTCCGATTGGAGAGTTTTAATGAGGCGCTTTCCGGAACCCGGACCACAAGGCTGCTTTTGTAGCGCTGCCGTTGATTGCCTGGTCGATTGGCGGATGACGATTCGGGATTCTCATCTCGCGAAGAGAGGATGCGCACCTTCCCGTCCACGGTCCGAATCGCGAAGGTGAACTGGGCGGCCCGCGAATCCGCCTCCTGCTGATTGGAGGCGCGCACGGTTTTCTTTACGTCAAGAACGACCTGCCCGCTGCCGGAAGGCTGGACGTCGACATCCCCATAGAGGTTTGTGATTTCTATCGTCGATCCGGGGGCGATCTCCGATTCGAGATGCTCGGTGTACTCGTAGTTGTTTCCCGTGATGTCCCAGAAATCGAAGTCGACCGGTAAATTGAGGAATTCCGCGAACCCGGGGCTGAAGTTTGCAGCGGCCGTAAAAGCCGTTCCCGCAAAGATAAGCAGGATCAACATGGCGACTTCGCCTGGTGAAAATAACTTTCGTCTCTTATCGCCGCCTCGGCTCATGCGGAAATAGTCGATCAGCTTGACCAGTCCCCACACGATTATCAGCACGGGCCAGTACACCGTCAGGCCGCTCCAGACTGGAATGGAATATCCGAAATTCCGCGCGAGAAGGAGTGCGCCGATCGCAACAAGGACAAAGCCCCAGAAGATGCTGCCCGCGCTTCGATGACGGATCATTGGTCCTCCTTTTTCGCGGGGTTGTTGCCGCGTTTACCACCCAGCAGGTTCTCGAATATCTTCGCCAGGCCAATCACGATCAGGATGACCGGCCACAACCTTCCGAAGCTGAACATCCCGGGATAGAGGTTGTTCAACAGGAACAACACCCCCAATGCGATGAGTATGAGCGGGCCTGTCATCTCAAATTCCCCTTTTCCGAAACCGCTTCAACATCCCTATGCCGGCCACGATCAGGATTACGGGCCACAGGCGGCCGATCCAGTTGAATTGGAAAATTCCAAAGTTATCCAGCAGGAAAAGACATCCGATCACCACAAGCACAACGCCGCCCCATAGTTCCCTGTTCCGGAAGCCGCCCAGTTGCTGGTGCAGCCGATCGACCGGTGTCTCCAGTTCGATCCCTTCCGCTTGCAGTTTTCTCTTCTTGGCCGTGTAGTAGGCCTCGAACGCCATATAGAAATAAAAGCCAAAGGCCAACATTCCGAAAAGAGCCTCAGCCGGGCTGCCATTAAGACCCCCGTTGATTGTCACGAGCAGGCCGAAGATCAGTATGTGTGCGGCGGCTTTCAGGAACTCGCCGTTGTAAATGGCCCCCACACCGGGGATCAGGCCAAGCGCAAACGCCGCGCCCGGATTGGTGTTTGCGACAACATTCCGGGCAGTAGCGGAAGCCGTGGAGCCCTTGCCTTCGACGATGTCTCCGAGGCAGGAATCGCAGTACACGCTTGCCCGCACCTGGTGCACGCACTCGTTGCACAGCGGGCGCCCGCAACGGATGCAGAATGCGACGTTTTGAACTTCCGCGTGGTACGCACAATTCATCAGGAAATCTCCCTTAGCTGTTCAATTCGCGATTGGATTTGAGTAATCAACGGAGTGTTGTAGTAGGTCCGGACCGCGCGGTCATAAGCGCGATTCACGAATACTCCCGCATCGTAGTAGATTGCCGCCGGATCACGAACGACCGTTGTCACCATTGTCACCGTTGTCACAGTTGTCCAGCGCGGCGAAATGCCGGCAATATTCCCCATCCATCCAATCACCATGGTTGCCGTAAACACGGCCATTGCCGTGCGCGGCTCGATAAGCCATCGGCCAATGGCCGCGAGCGTTTCCGTCCAGGTTTCGTGTACGACACGGGGAGTGTTGGCCGTGTTGTCGATGATGCGCGTTGCCAGCCACGCCGGGGCGGTATAGACAGGGAAAGTCCGTCCCCAGTCGATAACCTCCCTCATGCCCTCCAGCAATTCCCCGCAGGTACGGCATGCCCGGAAATGCCGCTCAACCGCATCCTGCTCGTCCGCGTTGAGCGCGCCGTCGAGGTAATCCGACAATTCTTCTTCGCACTGTGCGCAGTTCAGCCATTTCATTGGCGGCGCTCCTTGTTCAACAGCTTCGCCAGTTCGGCGCGGCCGCGGTTGATCCTGGATTTCACTGTTCCAATTGGCGCCTTGAGCATATCGGCGATTTCCTCGTACGTGAATTCCTCGAGATCTCTCAGGATGACCGCCTCGCGAAGATCCTCTGAAACCCGCAAAAGCGCCCGGTGAACCCGCCGGGAGAGTTCGCTCTTCTCGAGTGCCTCTCCCGGAGTGGGGTAGCGAGCGGGATTCTCTTCGACCTTCTCATATTCAACTTCAATGGAATCCGTCATGGTGCGCTCAGTTTTGTACTTCCGGTAATGGTCAATCAGGTGATTGCGTCCAACCCGCACGATCCAGGTGACAAGCGCACCGGATTCGGGCCGGTACGACGTAAGCGTTCGATAGATCTTCATGAAGATCTCCTGCGTGAGATCCTCGGCTTCGTCGAATCTACCCGTGAAACGGTAGGCCAGATTGTAAAGTCGCTGATGATGCTGCCTGACGATGGTTTCCCATGAGCCACGGTCGCCCGTCAGGCAGTGTCTTACCAGATCCGCATCGGTCTGCAAGAGTTATCCGGCTCCGTTCCATTCGCCTCGCCAATATCAATGAACGAGATTGGGTGAAGAAAAGTTTCAGCAAACTGAAACGATTCTGCGATAAGCGCGGGGTTGCGCACCAGACGTTGTTGTTTTTATTAGCTCTGGCCGTAGTCGCTCTCATTGTGGACTACCGTCTCAATGGGCGGGACCAGGATCAAAACGGGCATCGGCGGCGAATGGGGTTCGCCGCCGGTATCATCGACCCGTCACTTCCCCTGCGGGTTCCAGTTTTGAATGAGCGTGATCGGGGAGGAGGCCTCGTCCAGCATCGTGTTGATCAGGAATCGGCCGTCCCGGCTGACGTCGTATTGCCGGCCCTGTGCATTGTCCACGCCGCTGCCATAGATCCGCGTTGGAAACAGCGCCACCGGCGCTCCCGGCTCGAGCGTCGTTCCCGTCGTCGTGATCGGCGCCGCCATCATCTCCCCATTCGGTCCCACGTAGTACAGTTCCTTCCCATCCTGCCGCCATGCCGGAAAGATGCCTCCGGCCGTCGACACCTGCCACTGCCCACTCGCCGCCTGGCCCGTGGCGCTGGGTGCTGCTGGCGCGGCAAACGGCCGTATATAGATTTCTGACCGCCCCGACTCGTTCGACATGTACGCCACCCAGCGGCCGTCCGGCGAGAACCGGCCGGCGCGCTCATTGAAGTTGGTCTTCAAAAACACCCACGGCTTCCGCTCTCCCGTGAGCGGCAGGACCCATAAATCGCTGTCCGTCTGCGGATCCACGTTCAGATACAGGAGGAATCGGCCATCCGCGGACCAGTCGTTGGCCACCTTGACCTGGGAGGATTCCACGAGCAGTTCCTCCGCACCCGCCCCGCTCGAGGGTTTTTGATAGAGGTCGCGCTGCCCCTTCCGGTTCGAGTCGAACGCGATCTGGCCGCCGTCGGGCGACCAGATGGGCAAGCTGTCCACGGCCGCATCAAACGTGAATCGGCTCGTGCGGGTTCCGTCCAGCAGCCAGATGTCCTGATTGCCTTGCACCGTGCGGGACACGGCCACCCGCCGGCCATCGGGAGAGATGCTGGGGGAACGGAGATCATTTTCATCCGGCGCGCCCAGCGTGCCCAACGCCTTGCCGGACCGGTCGAACCAGGACAGTTGCCGCCGGCTGTTCCCGCCCGTCCGGTAGGCCACCAGCCCCGTGGCCGATACCGAGACGGCGCTCACATTTAAAGCAGCATCGATGGCCACCGGATCGGCCAGGGTCACCGGATCCCCGCTGAGCGCCTGCTGTTCCAGATCCAAACGCTGCGCCACCAGCGTTCCCGCACGCACCCACGCCAGCCATCCCCCCTTCTTCTCCATCTTCCCTGCCAGCCCCGCCAGGTACACCCCCCGCGTGTCGGCCACCGTCAACCGCTTCGTCTCTCCCGATTCCAGCGAGCCCACATAAATTCCTCCCGTTTCCGCCGACCCTTGCGCGAAGTACAGGAATTGCCGGCCATCGGGCAGGAAGATCGGAAACCGGTGGCTCTGCTGCCGGTCCAGCTTCGTCACCGCCACTGCCTGCCCCCCGGTGGCGGCCACGCGGAACAGCGGACTTCCGCCGGTTGGCGTAAACAGGATGACGCCGTCCGCGTTCCAGGTTCCGCCGCGTCCTCCCCCTGCCGCCGCCACTGTTTGCGGCGCACCGCCGCCAATATCGAGCCGCTTCAGCGCGCCTCCGGCGAAGAAGCCGACCGAACGGCTGTCGGGCGACCAGAAGGGAAAGGCCGCGCCTTCGGTTCCGGCCAGCGGCTGAGCGGTAGCGGACGACAGCGGCCGCACCCAGAGGCGGGACGCACCGTCGCCCGATGCCACAAACACGATCTGCCGGCCGTCGGGAGAGACGGCAAAGGAAATGGGATTAGAGGTCGCGGGCGTGACGATGTCGACGCGCGTTTCGGGCGGCGCGAGCGGTGGCGTTTCGCGCAGATGCCGCACCGTCGGAACGGTGAGCACCACAGCCACAAGAGACGCCGCAGCGAAGGCCACGATCCAGCCCAGCGCGGATCTTCGTGCTGGAGTTGAAGCAACCTGCTGTTCCTTCTCCGTTCCTGCTTCCTCGATTTCAATCCGCGCATCGTGGATGTCCCCTAAACGCTGGCGCGGGTCCTTCTTCAGCGCACGCCGAAGCA
>CAMAWS010000020.1 GCA_945861845.1 Candidatus Sulfopaludibacter sp. SbA3
TAGTACAGAAAATGGGAAATGACCGGCCGGACCCCGATTTTCGCGTTACACCAATCACCTAAATTTAATGTATATCACGCTTCAGGTCGTGCGAATCCACATCCCGCATATTCACCTCGGTTCGTGATGGCGCTGGCGTAACGGATCCAGAAGTCTCTCCAGGCCGTTGATCTTGATTTCGAGCATTGCCGCGAGCATGGTCCCTAATTTGCCTTCAGGAAAGCCCTGCCGCGCAAACCAGACGAGGTACGGCTCGGGCAGATCGACAAGATAGCGATCCTTGAATTTGCCGAAGGGCATTCGTGTATTTGCGAGTTCAGTCAGGTCGTCCATTGCTGTTCGTCAGTATTACAAATTGGCTATTGGACAAATCCGCAGTGGAGGTTCGAGGTTGGAAATTCGAGATTCCAAATCGGTTCGTCCAATTTCGAACCTCGAATCTCAGACTTCCATTGCGGATTTGTCCAATAGCCAATTTGGACATTTCTGGAGTCACTCTTTCAGTGATGAACCCCAGGCGCCTCGTGGCCGGTGCGGATGACGTACTCCGAGTAAGAGCCCGGGTAGGCGTGGGGGTGAACGTCGGTACCGCTCTCGCCCCCGAGTTCCAGGACGCGGTTGCTGAGCGCGCGCAGGAACGCGCGGTCGTGCGATACGAAAAGCATGGTGCCCTCGAAGTCCTTCAGCGCCTCGATGAGCATCTCCTTTGTTGCGACATCCAGATGGTTGGTCGGCTCGTCGAGTACAAGAAAATTGGGCGGGTTCATCAGCATTCGCGCCATGACCAGGCGCGTCTTCTCGCCGCCTGAGAGCACCCGGATTTTCTTGTCGATGTCGTCACCTGAAAACTGGAACGCCCCGGCAAGACTTCTAAGGGAGCCGATGGATTCATCCGGGAAGTCGTTGCGAAGCTGCTCTTCAATTGTCAGTTCGGGGTCGAGCAGGTCGAGCGCCTGCTGGGCGAAATAGCCCATCTGGAGGCTGGCGCCAAGGCGGACTTCGCCGGAGTCCGGAGCGAGAGCCCCGGCCACCATCTTGAGCAGCGTCGACTTGCCGGCGCCATTCTTCCCCATCACGCACCAGCGCTCGCCGCGGCGAACGTTGATACTCAGCCCGTCGAATACCACGCGCCGGCCGTATGCCTTGCTGATGTTTTCGATCGCGGCCACCTGGTCGCCCGACCGCGGGGGTTGGCGGAAGGTGAAGTTCACCACGCGGCGCTTTTTCGGCAACTCGATCTTTTCGATCTTATCGAGAGCCTTTACCCGGCTCTGCACCTGCGCCGCCTTGGCAGCGTGCGCGGCAAAACGGTCGATGAATCGCTGTTCCTTCGCGAGCATGGCCTGTTGCCGCGCGTAAGCAGCTTCCCGGTTCGTTTCGCGAATGGTGCGTTCGCGTTCGTAGAAATCGTAGTTACCGGAGTAAATTGTGATCTCGCCGGCGTCGATCTCGGCAATCTTCGTGACGATGCGGTTCATGAATTCGCGGTCGTGCGAAGTCATCAGCAGCGCGCCGGGAAGGGACTTCAGGAAACTTTCCAGCCAGACTATGGATTCGATATCCAGGTGGTTGGTGGGCTCGTCCATCAGGAGCACGTCCGGGCGTCCGAGCAGCACGCGAGCCATCGCCACGCGCATCTTCCAGCCACCGGAGAGCGCTCCAACATCGCCTTCAATCCGTTCATCGTCGAAACCGAGGCCGAGGAGCACTTCGCGCGCCTGGCTTTCGAGCGCGTAACCGCCGAAGTGTTCGTATTCCTCCTGCACTTCGCCGAAGCGCGCCAGGAGCGTGTCCATCTCATCGGAACGCGCAGGGTCGCCGAGGGCGTGCTGCAGGGACTCGAGTTCATGGTGCAGGTCGCCAACGCGTCCGCTCCCGGCAATGGCCTCGTCGAGCACGGACCGGCCCGACATCTCTTCCACGTCCTGCCGGAAGTAACCGATGGTCAGCTTTCGCGGCACCGAGACATCGCCCTCGTCAGCCCCCTCTTCGCCAACGATCATCCGGAATAGCGTGGTTTTGCCGGAGCCGTTGGGACCGACAAGTCCCACCTTTTCGCCCGGGTTGAGCTGAAACGATGCGTCGACGAACAACACCTGCCGTCCGTACTGCTTGTTAATGCGGGAAAAAGAGATCATGACAATCTGTTAGCGTAGCACGCGGATCGGTTGGAGAGACGCTCCCATGAACTGAAATCGCTTGCGGCCATTTCAGCCTGGAGCTACATTCAACAATCTCGAAGCCGTAGACACAACTATGCCCTTGCCACGGATACCCAATTCAGGAAAACCATATGAGACCAGCGTTCCGCATACTTTGGTTCCTCTTCTTTGCTTTGCCGGCGTTAGCCCAGCCGAACACCGGTAGCATCACGGGAGTCATTTCGGGCGAAGAGCGTCCTGCGATTGGTGACGCCCTGATTCAGGCAAAGAACACAGACACCGGAACTCTTTACAAGACCTCCAGTTCGCCTACCGGCAATTACACGCTGCCGCAGGTACCGGCAGGAAGATACGAACTCTCGGTTGCCGCGTTGTTTTTCGCGCCTTATCAACGGCTGGACGTCATGGTCGGAGCGGGACAGGCATCCCGAATTGATGTTGACCTCGGTCATTCCGGAAGCCTGGGTACGCTCGGGGACGATCATGCCGCCTTCGCAGCCGTCTTAACAGCCAGACGCACGCCTCCGGCCGGACCGGCCCCCCGCACTCCAAATGGCAAGCCGGATCTCTCCGGGCTTTGGGGAACAGTTCCCGCAGACGCCGGAGAAAGCGAGAGACCGGAAATGCTGCCCTGGGCAGGAGCTTTGGCCATGGAATGGATACAGAATGACTTTAAGGACCTTCCCAGTTCTCGTTGTCTGCCGAGCGGCCCGGAACTGCTGTTCGATCTTTTTCTGAACAAGATCGTGCAGACTGCAGGTCTCCTTGTGATCCTTAATGAAGGCGATATTCCCGGCTACCGGCAGGTGTTTCTCGATGAGCGTGGTCATCCCGCAGACATGGAAACAAGCTGGGCCGGACACTCGATTGGAAGGTGGGATGGCGACACGCTGGTCGTAGACACGGCCGGGCTCAACAACAAGACGTGGCTCGCAAATGGTCCACATACGGAAATGCTGCGCATTACGACCCGCCTCCGGCGCATCGATTTGGGACATCTGGAAGTTGAAGCCACGTTTGACGACCCCGGAACGTACGCCAGGCCCTGGAAAAACAAGCGGGTCTATGTCCTGGTTACCAATGAAGAAATACAGGAATACATTTGTAACGAGAACAATCAGTATCCGGGCTACACCAACGGCAAGTAAAAGCAGGAGTCGCACATGAAAGTCGCCATGAGTTTCCCGGTTGCAATCTTGAATCTACTCTTCTTTACGGCAAGTGGATTTGCGCATCATTCATTCGCAGCCCAGTACGATGCTGCCAAGCTGATGCAGTTTGTCGGAACAGTCACCAAAGTCGAATGGATGAACCCCCACGCCCGCTTCTATGTCGATGTCAAGGATGCGCAGGGCACTGTGACGAATTGGAACTTTGAACTCGGCCCCCCATTGGTGCTGCGGAGACTTGGATGGAAACAGGACTCCTTGAAGATTGGTGACCAGGTGAACGTTGAGGGCTATCTTGCGAAGGACGGCTCAAATATGGCGAACGCCAAGAGTCTCACACTGGCGGACGGCCGCAGCGTGTTTGCCGGATCGTCCGCGGAAGGAAATTCCACAAGGTGAGAGTTCACATGAGGAAACGGACGATCTGCCTCACGGCGGCCGCGATCGTGACTCTGGGATGGTTTGGCCTGCCGTCATCCGGTCAGGCAGTTCCGCAGGCCGCGGCAAACAACGCGCCCGTTTTCTCAGCCGACAACCAGTTGTCGAAGCCGATGAACTATCGCGAATGGGTGTGGCTGAGCTCGGGGCTTGGCATGTCGTACGGCCCATTGGCGCAGTCGGCTGGCAGGGCCAATCCTCCAGCGGTGGACAACACATTCGTGCAGTTTTACCCGACCCTCATCGACATCGCGAAAGAGAAGAGAACGTTCAAGAATTCGCAGTGATCGTACCGGAACGTTACTTCGCCGGCTTGCGCTTCACTTTAATTACGATTGAACCTAGCCCGCCGCCGACCACGACTGAGGAAAGAATCCAGACTGCGGCTGCAAGGAGTGGAACAACGACGTAAGCGGTAAGTGGCGTGACGTCCGGGCCGACAACGCCGCCTTGAGCCACGCTGAATCGCGGCTGCGGCCAGCTGTAGATATATGCCAGCCAGTAGGTCGGAATCACCATGGCGCGGGCCAGCGCGGCGTAGAGCGCCGTCGTCTTGATCAGCTCAAGGTATGGACGCGCTGCTCCGCTGTTTGCGATTCGGAAGGCGAAGTAAAGCGGGAAGACCAGGACATACAAAACGACGACACTGAAGATGTTATTGACCGAATCAGGCGATCCGGCTCTCTCCAGAACAACCCGCAGGACAATTACAACTGCCGCGACGACCAATGGCCATTTTACCACTCCCTTCATGAGTCATCTCCGGCGCCGATTCTACACGACGGGGGGAGATCTGGGGACAGACTCCGAATTCCGAAGTTCAGGAATTCGGAGTCTGTCCCCAGATCTCCCCCCGTCACTTCGCGGCGGGTTTTTCGGCGCCGGTATAGGCAAAGTCAACAGTGGCGGTGGCGCCTGCGGTGACGCGGACGGTCTTTGTAAGCGTGCCGTACTGTTCGTGCCACGCCTCTACGGTGTAGTTTCCCGGAGGCACTTTTGCTATCTCGAAACTGCCGGTATTCCCGCTGACGGCAAAATAAGGGTGACTGACGACGCCGACTAGAAGCGTCATCCAGCTGTGCACTTCGCATTTCACGCGGACCATTTCCTCGGCCTTTGGCACGAACTTATATACCAGGCCCGCTACCGGCTGGCCAACATTGAATCCGTTCGTAAGGTTCGATATGGCGTGGACGTTATGAAGAAGTTGATCGCTGTTCTTTATCTCGACAGTCTGGCCGACGCGGGCGCCCACCATGCGGGGAGTGTAGACACAACTGCGCTGGTCGACGGCCACAGGCGCGGCCGGGACCGGGGTTTGCGGAAACTTTCCCTGAAGCTTGACGAACACATTCGCCAGGCCGCCATCGGCGGTGGTCAAAACGGATTCCTGGAGAACGCGCTTACCCCGGTTCATTTCAGCGCACTTGGGATCGCGGCCCATGCGGATGATCGCGTTGCCCGGCAACTTTCCCGTGAGGCGGATCCGGCCTCGAATTGTCCCGGCGGCGGTTTGCGCCGCTGCGGTCGAGGTCGCACCGGCCACGGCCATAGCCACGGCCAGCGTCACTGTCGCCAACAGATGCACTTGAGGCTTCATTAGTACCTCCAACACTTTCGGTATTACTTCGCCGCAGGCACGACTTCCGGAGCCACTGCCGGCGCAGCTGCGGGCGCGCCCTGGTTCGGGTACCAGTATTTCAAGTGACAGTTTTCACATGCAATGTCGATCTTGTCGCTGGAGTACAACACCCCTTCCGCGTCCTTTTTGTCGATTGCAGCCAGAACCGGGGCAGTTGCTTCCTGGAGCTCGTGCGCCAGTCTCGTCCAGGTTGCCGGGTCCGCTAGTATCAGTTTCTCGATCTCCTCAGGCCCCAATTCGACAGCGGGCTCGGCTGCCTTCTCTCCCGGCTTGGCGACACGGCGGCCGGGAACGGCCAGCACATTGCTGCTTTCTATAAGGATGATGGCGCTTTTTCGGACCGCCGCCCACTCCTCGTCGTTCTTGGGGAACTTCTCTTCGATTCCCTTCGCCGACACATAAGTGGCCACCGATTCCCAGATCACGTCGGCACTGGGATCTACCATTGAATCCATGATTTCTTTTATGGTGGCTGTAGGCTTGTACTCCGTCGCCGGGGCAGGCGGAGCCGCAGGCGGCTCAGGCGCTGCACACCCACCGATGAAAAGAGCTAGAACGGTTACTGCAAAGAATGAGAAATTCGAGCGCATGAAACCTCCTGAAATGACGATTATCCCTGGAACAAGCTCCGGGATTGTACCACCGCGAGAATTGACGCAATTCTGAAGACTCTCTGAATTTTCCTTAATGTAGGGGTAAAATTCGCGCCATGAGATACCTCGGCCGGGCGATATGGCTGGTCGCTGCCCTGATGTTTGCGCGGCCGGCGGTTGCCCATCCCGTGCCATTCAGTTTCCTGGACCTTCAACTTCGACCCGGCATGGTCGAAATATCCCTTGTCGCCCACATTTTCGACATCGCCCACGACATCGGCCTCGCGCCGATTGAGCGATTGCTCGAGCCTGCCGTGGCCGCCCAACGCTCGGAGGCGATTCGCACGCTGCTGGCTTCACGTCTGGAAATCGCCGCGGACGGCCGTGTACTGGCAGGCGGCTGGTCGGTGCCCGAGATCCTGAAAGACCGGCAGTCCCTTCGCTTCACCGTTCGGTATCCGGTGGACGCCATGCCCGGCATGGTTACAGTGAACACGGTCATGTTCCCTTACGATCCCGTGCACCAGACCTTCGTCAACGTGTACGAGAACGACGAGCTCACATCCCAGGTGATTCTCGATGCCAACCACGCCTCGACGGAATATTTTGCCGGAACGCGCCAGGGTGTGTTGGCGGTGGTGCGCCGGTTCGTGCCGTCGGGCATTCAACACATACTGATCGGTCCCGATCATTTGCTGTTTCTTGTCGGGCTGCTGCTGCTCGGCGGCACTGTCCGCAGGCTTCTGCTCGTTGTAACTTCATTCACAATTGCGCACAGCATCACGCTTTCGCTGGCGGCGCTCAACGTACTGAACCCGCCGGCAAATATCATCGAGCCGGCGATCGCGCTGAGCATCGTTTATGTCGGGGCCGATAATCTTCTCGCCCAGGGCGGGCGCGACATGCGGGCATGGATCGCCCTGTTTTTCGGGTTCATACACGGATTTGGATTCGCCAACGTTTTGCGCGAAATGAACCTGCCGACGCAGGCGCTGGGCTGGTCCTTGTTTTCGTTCAACCTGGGCGTGGAAATCGGACAACTGCTTGTAGTGGTGGCAGTCGCCTCGGCGCTTGCGGCGTTGAGATCGCGCAACGAAAAGGCGTGGAGCCGGCTAGCGTTTGCCGGATCGATCGTGGTGATTGCAGCCGGCACATTCTGGTTTTTTCAGCGGGTGTTCTTCCCGGCAGGTCTCTCGTAATACGGTTGATTATCGGATCCGGGGCCAGGCTCCGTGGAGAGATCCTTCGTGAAAACGGAGAGAATTTGTATCCAGCGCCACCGCCAATTCCTGAAGTCCGCCCGTGAAGAGACTGCCTTCCAGTCCGACAACACATTTTCCGGTTTCGGCGGGAGGCAACAGCGCGACAAGAGCGCGGGCTTCGTCAAGCATGCCATGCCAGGCGCGCGAGAGGCCCGCGGCATCGGGTGGCGCTCCTGAAAACGACAGAGAGGCAATCTCCGAAGCGGAGTAACGGGCCGAGCGGCCCGCCTGCTCCAGAATTGCTGCGGGACTGAAGCCCGGATCCTTCCCGCTTGCAGCCCACGCAAGATATCCCAGCCTCTGTATGCTCGTGTGGCATTGGATCGTATCCACCCAGTCCCTCGCCTCGAGACGGCCGACGAGCGCCAGCACTTTGTTCGTCGCCAGGTCAAAAGGGTGTAGCACGAGACCGAAATCCTCGTGCTCGATCAGCGGAAAAAATCGGAAAGCGCTGTCGAGCGCCCATTGGAGCACGACGCTTTCCCCTGATATCAAGACCGATGCTTCAACAAACGTTTCACGCTCGCGCAACAAATGAATTGTGAAGCCAGCCTTCACGAGACTGTCTCGGTCCGCCTTCCAGCCAGCTTGCACAGACTCGTGAGCGTCGTGAAAAATATCGATGTCTCTTGAGATGCGGGATGAAGCCGTCAGAGTATTAAGGGCGACACCACCCGCGACGTAGCTCACACCGCTTCGGATACGGTGGCTGGCGATTAGACGGCAGACGGTGCGCTGGAATTCCGTGAGAGCCATTGTCTAAGTTCCGCCGCCTTGCGGAAGGCCTCGACATCGCCATGCCGTTCAATCTGTTCCAGGACGCGTCGTGCCTCGTCGGGAGTCTGCGGATAATAATCCTCGCGAAGAAACCACAGGCAGGTTGCCCGGTATTCATCCACGAGGGCGCAGACATTCTGTATTACGGCCGCTTCAATACTCATCGCTCCAGCGATTATCACACACTTGTCTCAAGGCGGCTCTCCCAAGCACGGCGGCCGCTCTCCTGACCGGATTTCGCTGTCAGTGCGTCATCGCGTAGATCATGAAATTGAGGCCGGCGCGGTAGGCGTAGCCAGAGTAGATCTCCGGGTAGCACTTCAGATCCATGTATTCCCAGGCGTCCCCCAGGTCCGAGTTGTAGGTTACCACCACCATGAGCCGGCCCTCGTCGTCTGGGATTCCATAAATCGCCGGCATCGTGTCGTCGCGCGACTCCCAGGTTGGCCCGCCGAAGCAGCCGTTGCCCCTGTTGGGAATCTGCATCACGGTTTCGACATCGAAAAAAGTGTGAAAAATCGGATGGGTCAGAGGCAGGCGCTCGAGCGGCCGGTCGGGAAACACTTTTCTCATTTGCGCCTCGAAGTTCCCCCTCTGCCGTAGTCCCCAGAAGTCGTCCACGTGCATGAAGCCGCCCCGCAGAAGATATTCGCGAAGCCGGGCTGCCTCCCTGTCGCTGAGCCCCATTCCGCCGACTTCGACGGCATAGACATACGGGAACCGAAAGAGATCGTCGTCCATTATCGCAACGACGTTCGGGTCCTCGTGCACGCGGATACCGGTCAACCGGTGAACGGCGCCCATGAACTTGCAGTCGCCGCCCGGATAATCGGTAGCCCAACCCCAGCCCTGGCGCGGAAAGAAATTGCCGCCGCCGAATTCCGGACAGGTGAATTGAAAGTCCGGTTTCGGCATTGTGTAGCGAGGCCGCAACTGGGGGTTCTCCGAATATACAAGGCGCGTGAAGTAGAACTCGGGAGGATCGGCTCCGGGATCGGCCGCAAATACTTCGTACAGTGAAACGAGCAGAACTGCCGGAACGAGAACGAGCAGCAGCAGAAGGGCCATCTTCTTCATGAATTATCTCTGTTTCAACCGGTGCGCCATTCTACTGAATCGAATAGGAACTTGCACTAGTCTATGCTGTCAGGTGATGCGCAAAGGTATTGGACTCGACTTCGGAACTACGAACAGCTCAATCGCGATTGCGTATGAGAATCGAACTTCCGAAACCGTGCTCTTTGGATCGAGCGGCGGCGGCACGGAAACCTATCGATCCGTCCTCTACTTTGAACCGAAAGTACCCGCATCCACCGGCCCGGTCGCCATCGAGCGCTATCTCGCCGCCGATGAGAAGGGCCGGCTCATACAGTCGCTGAAATCGTTTCTCGCCAGCCGCCTGTTCACCGGCACAAATGTCTTCGGACGCCAGTACACGATCGGAGACCTGATCACGATCATCCTGCGAGACCTGCGGGCCCAGGCCGAAGCGCAGCTTGGCTCATTCGACGGGCCTGTCGTGGTGGGAAGGCCAATCCGGTATTCGAATGCCACTGATGAGGCCGATAACACGTTCGCGATCGAGAGGCTCAAGTGGGCGTTGAACAAGGCAGGCATTGGGCCGGTTGTGTTCGAGTATGAACCCGTGGCGGCCGCGTACTTCTACGAAAGCACACTCGACCACGACGAGCTCATCATGATCGGGGACTTCGGCGGAGGCACCAGCGACTTTTCCCTGCTCCACGTCGGACCCGGCGCACGCAAGCGCCGCGCCTCGGGCGAAGGGATCCTCGGCACGGAAGGCGTTGCGCTCGCCGGTGACGCGTTCGATGCGCGGATCGTTCGCAACCTGGTCTCTCCAGAGTTAGGACGCGGATCGGATTATCGATCCATCGATAAGGTTCTTCCCATGCCGGCGTGGGTGTATTCCGACCTGGAACGCTGGCATTACCTCTCATTCCTGAAATCGAGTGAAACCATCCAGATGCTGCGCAGCATTCAGATCCACTCGCTCGAGCCACGGAAGATTGCGGCGCTCCTTCATCTGATTCAGAGCGACCTTGGGTTTAATCTTCACCAGGCTGTCCAGGCATCCAAATCCGGGCTGTCTTCGGAGACGGCAGCGCGATTTTGTTTCCAGGATGGTGACGTCCAAATTGACCGGAACATCCAGCGCACCCAGTTTGAAAAATGGATTGCAGAAGAGCTGCAGAAAATCCGCGATTGCGTCGATCGACTGCTGGCAAAGACCGGAATCGAAGGATCTAAAGTGGATCGCGTTTTCCTGACGGGAGGCTCATCTCTTGTTCCCGTGGTACGCCGAATTTTCGAGGAACGCTTTGGAGTGGCGAAGATTTCCAGCGGGAGCGAATTCACATCCGTTGCAAAGGGCCTCGCTTTGCGCGCGCTGGAACTGTAGACAGAACGGGAGGGCTTCCTTCACAAAGGACATCGCGATATATTGTCTTTGTCCTTTGCGTTATCCCCTGAGAGGAAGCATGACACCGGAAGAATTCAATCGAACCTTGGACTTCATCGCCGCAAGTCAAGCACGTCTGGCAGCAAATCAGGAACAGGATCGTCAGGACCGTATCGAATTTCAAACATGGTCCAAAGGTGTTACGGCTCACGTCGTTCGATTGCAGGAAACGCAGTCTCAATTACTCGGTTATCAGTCGGAACGAATGGATCGGCTCGAAGAGTTTTACCGGGATGCCTTAAGGGAAATTAGAGATTTTCGAAAACAGGCGCTGCATCTTCTACATCTTATTCTCGATAGGTTGCCGCCCGGACCGATGCAAGACCCCAATTGAGCTTTGAGAGGTCCGGGGCCGCCATCTTGATTCTGTAATCTCTTTTTTAACATCACGGCAATTCGGGGTGCGTCCCCCAGACCATTAAATATGAACATGACGGACCCATTGGCTCTCTTGACTGGCGAGTTGAAGAACTTCCAGGAGATTGCAAAACACATCAAGCCCCTGCCCGGTGAAATACCGGCGCTGGAGGGCATCGATGTTTTCGGGGAAACCATACCCTTAAACGGTTTTGCGGGTGGCGACCACATCATTTATGTCGACTTCAAGAAGCGGTATGACCTGCAGGCAAGGATCAAGCAGGGCCAACTGGCTGGACGGCCGGAGGTCGTGGCAAACCTCGAACGATGCCGTACGCGGGCCGGAATTGCCCTGCTGGATGTATCGGGTCACCAGATTACGGACGCCATGATGGCGGCCATGCTTCACCAGGCATTCCTGCTCGGCGCATTGTACGAGCTGGATATGTTCGGGCACATCACGAGGCGGCTGTTTGAGAATCTCAACTCGCGTCTTTACCAGTCATCGAGCCGGGACAAATTCACCACGATGATCTATGGCGAAATTGCCCAGGACACAACTTTCCGGTTTCTTTCTGCCGCGCATCCGCCTCCGGTTGTTTTCTCCAATCAGCACGATCGGTTCATGGAGGTCAGCGAGGACCTCTGTACTTCGTTTCCGCCAATCGGCACATTGCCTTCAAATGATGTGATCGACCGGAACAGAACGCAGAGCGTCCTGGGCTTCAAGGATAAATACAAATTGAACGAATGGCGTCTCATGGGCAAGGGCGACATCCTGCTGCTCTACACCGACGGACTGCTCGAGCACGCGCGAGGCTCCGAATCGTACTTTCCGCAACGGCTCGAGGGGATAATTCGTGATGCCAAGCGTCTCGGAGCACGGGAGATTGTCCAGGCTATCAAGACAGATGTACTGGGCTTTGCCGCGCCGGCGGACGATATCAGCGTGGTGGTTATCAAACGGTCCTGACAGGTCTTAATAATTTTCCGGGAATAAAAACAAACATGTCTTCACAAACTATTAATTTCACACGGGGCGTTCCAGCGGATGAATCATTTCCACTAACAGAGATCATGGAGGCCGCAACCTCCATCCTGAAAGAAAACGGCACGGCGATCATGCAATACGGCCCGGCACTGGGGTTTGCGCCCCTGCGCCAATGGATCGCACAATGGCAGGGAGTTCAGGCAGAACAGGTGCTGACCGGAAACGGCTCGCTGGAACTCATTGAGTTTTTATGCCGGCACATGTTGCGGCCGGGCGACGTCGTGTTCTGCGAGTCGCCGACATATGACCGCACCATTACCCTTCTTCGCCGGCATGGCGCCGAGGTGGTGGGTATTCCACTGGAATCGGATGGCCCGAATATAGAAGCACTGGAAAGCGCTCTCGCAAAGCGCGTCCCGAAATTCTTCTATGTGATTCCGGACTTTCAAAATCCATCTGGCGCGACCTGCTCGGGGGAAAAGCGCAAACGCATTGTGGAACTGGCCGAGCGCTACAACTTCATGATTCTCGAAGACGCGCCTTACCGGCTGCTGCGCTATCGAGGCGCCGCCCAGCCCACGTTGTTTTCGCTCGCCCCGGCGCGTACGCTCCACATGAGTTCGTTTACCAAGCTCATTGCGCCAGGCGTGCGCATGGGATTCATGCTCGGAAACCCGGATATCCTCGCGAAGGTCGGGAAAGTAGCGGAGGACACTTACATTTCTCCCGGCTACCTTGCCCACGGCATCACATATGAATGGTGCCGACGCGGATTACTTCCGCCACAAATTGAGCGATTGAAGGCACTCTATGCGCCGCGTCTTGATGCTTGCCTGCGCGCGATCGACCAATACATGCCCGACGCCGAGACCACCCGTCCAGACGGCGGATTCTTTCTTTCCGTAACGCTGCCTCCGGGAACCCTGACCAGCGAGGTGAGAACCGAAGCGGCCCGCCGCAATCTAAATCTGTCGGACGGCCTGGCATTCTTTCCAAACGGCGGCGGTGAACGCTTCCTGCGCCTGCCGTATTGCGCCCTGAGTCCGGCCCAAATTGAAGACGGAATCAACAGGCTGGCCGAAACAGTGAAAGCAGTCAGGGCAAAGTAGCGTTGTGACGGAAGAAGAGAGATTGATGGCCCGCCTGCAGAAGTTATGGGCTGCCGCAACAAACAGTTGCGGCAGCGCCACGGCTCAAGTTATCGCGGAGATTCGGGAAATCGAAACCCGGCTCGAAGAATTGAAGAATTCAGCTCAATCCAGGGCCGATCTATTGCGGGAACAGCGCGGCTCCTCCGACTAATACCTTTCGACCATCCGGGAAGGTCACGTCACCGGCGGAAGCGTTTGTCGAACCGTCCTTCGCCTGATGCCCCTCTGCCACCAGTTGATCTCCGAGTTTCAACGTATCCTTGGTAATACCCTTCCGGACCAGTACGCTTGGCGGCAAACCGGAAAAACCCCAGGTTGTCACCTTCCCATTTTGATCCTTTACGTCGAGGTAAAACCAGATATGCGGATTCATCCACTGCACCTTAGAGAGCACGCCTGTAATCTTTACGGGCTTCTTGAAGTCGAACTCGGCGGCTTCCGCATGGTGCGCGAGAGCAAGCCTGCCCGTGAATAGCAACGCAAGACCAGGAATGAAAACTGCAATCAAATACCGTCTCATCATCGAGACCTCCCTTGATAATTATTGTGACTACTTCGCCAGATTGATCTTCAGTTCGGCCGCGTATAGCATCGTTCGATCGTTGTCACGGGCTGCCCATCGCATCAGGGTAGCCGTGCTGCGCTGCACGCGGCCTTCAAACACTGTTTTTCCGTTGGCTGTAACCTTGACCGGCTGATTGAAATCGAACTTGTCGGGCGACAGGAGAAGCGTGAACGCGGAAACCCCCTTCGTCGTCGCTTCAATCGCATTGCCGGTGCGCACGAGGTCGACTCGGCCTGCAGTGGTATTCCTCTTGAAAAGGTCGCCGGGACCGTACTTGGCAAGCGAACCGAAAACGCCGACGGCATTCAGGTCAGGCAACGCCTTTGCCTCGCCAGGCTGCGCGCCAAGCTGATCAATGACCAGCCAGTGGGCACGGTTGTGCTTCAGGTCCATGGTTTCCCACGTCAGCTTGCCGGGATGCGGATCCCTCGGATGCTCGGAGACGAATTTCTCGTAC
Organism: Candidatus Sulfopaludibacter sp. SbA3; assembly: GCA_945861845.1. Lineage (GTDB taxonomy): Bacteria > Acidobacteriota > Terriglobia > 20CM-2-55-15 > 20CM-2-55-15 > CAMBFR01. The sequence goes on from CAMAWS010000020.1 coordinate 14,044, forward strand.
GTATCCTTCATCTGCGGCCACCACGCCGTGTTGTGCTCGGCTTGCGGCTGCGGGTGATATGCGATGCCCACGCCACCGGCCATCAGGTGCTTCACGAAAGGTTCCGTATTCGAGATCGGATACAGCCGGTCTCTCCCGCCGTTGATGACGAACATTGGCTTGTTTCGAAGGTTGTTCGGGGCGATCGTGCCGTCGTCGATATCACCGTTCGAAAGAACCATGATGAAGCCGTTCAGCGGCGTGATGCTTGCGTAGGGCGTTGTCCGGCGCATCGCAATGTAATAAGCGCCCGTGCCGCCATCGGATACGCCTGAAACCACAACCCGGTTCTCGTCGATGTTGTAACTTCGCTTGATTGCATCCACGATCCTCTCAAGATTGAGAGCCTGGTCGTCACCCCACCAGGGAGCATCCTGCCACGCATAAGGAATCACGTAGAACTGCTCGGCCCCTGCAAGCGCGCCGATCTCGCCATTACCGCGAGGCTCATTGCTCGTCCGG
>CAMAWS010000021.1 GCA_945861845.1 Candidatus Sulfopaludibacter sp. SbA3
TGATTTTCCGGTTTTCCGGCTTTCAAACCTCCTGGGATAAACATCATCTCGCCCACGGAAGAGCGAGCGAAAGAGCCGGATTTTGGCGTCTGCTGCGGAGTGTTGATGAACCAAATTCGTTTCTAGGAGCATGTGCGATTCGCTGAGAATACTACACTCACTTAGGCCGATGCGCCGCCGCGCCCGCCAGTTGACAGCGACGAAGCGATGGACCCTCTATGACTTATCTGATCGCCAAATTGTTCAGAGCATGGAAATTCCCGTGTGGAATACTCGTTCCGGTTTGGCGCTTGCCGGTGGAGGTTCCCTGCCGCTGCTAACGATTCAGCTCGATGCGCGGGGAAGTTGGTGTGGTCAACCCTGGTCGGCCAGACGTCGCCGCAGTTTGTCCACGAGGTCCGCGGAGACATAAAAGTTTGTCAGGGCAATCCGAGCCAAAGCTGATTCAAAGTCGACAAGCCTGCGTTTGTGAGCTTCGGCCAAGACACCCAAAGTACCCGTGATTTTCAGGTGTCTGCGCTCCGCCTCAACGCGCCCCGCCCAATCGTCGATCAACAGACGGTCTGAGTGAATGGAGAGTGCAAGGGCGATAGCGGCGCGTTCGCCGGGATCGAGCTTTTCGTTCAGAGGTGGATCAAATATTGGGTCCGGACGGCTCTGGAACCAGTCCGGCGGCTGCTTCATCCAAGAGCTAACCGCTTCCGGCGCACTGTCGCTCTTCAGTTCCTCAGATACTGTTTGCGGGACGAGCACTGAACCGTAGAGAGTATGAAGAATGTCCACCGCCTCGATGAGGACCAGATAATGAATTGGTCCAGTGTCTGCGACGACTATCACTCGGATCGTTCGTTTTCGGAACCCCTTCCTAGATCGTCTAGTGTAGCCAGGTCTTGTTCGAAATCTTCGATCGTGTACTTCTCGATCTTGTGTTCCTTTAAGAGCGCATCAAGTTCGTAGCGGGACGAAATACCCAAGAGTGTGCGGAGTTCGTAGCCTGTCATGCGACGCTGGCGATAGGCGTCAAGCGCGAGCGCTTCGAGGGCTGCCCGAGATGGTTCTTGTCCAGGCGGGATCAGTGGCACGGCGAATTCGTCAGGTACAGAAATGGTGATTTCCATTGACACAAGTTACCACAGAATCTCCTTGCAGCTGCGGCGTCGGTTCAGGGACGGTACGCAGCCAAACCTTGGTTAATCGCTTGGTAGAGGAAATCGAGAAGGCATGCAATGCTTCGAAGATTGTGCATTGGGCGGTGGAATCAGGTTGTGCACGTCATGCCGGTAAACGTGATTTCGAGCCGCATCTATGCACAAGTGCCTCCACCCATTTGGCACGATCAGTTTGCACAACGGCACGTCAAACAGCTTTACATTGCAAGCGCACAGAACCTGCAAAGGAACTTCCGGAAGCAAGGACCCTCATTTCTACAACTTGCTACTGCACGTGGAGAGCTTTGATTTAGTCCCACGAGGCTCCATTGATGGAACGGGAGTCAACTATGATTCTAGCAAGTGGATAACTCGCGGGGCGACCCGGCTCGCAGCGCGTGCCAATTTTTTCAGTTAGCCGGGTCGGCAACTTGACGGAAACCAAGACTTCCCAGGACCGGACTTCTGGGGTCTTTAAGGCAGTTCTACGAGTAGCCGACTTCTCAGGAGTTGATGGCACGTTCGCCCATGCAAGACTAAACGTTATCCCGGCACGGCGCGAGGATTTGGCGACATCTCGGGCGATCGAGAAGACAATTGCCTTTTAATAGCGCAGGTTTGGCATTTATTGCCATAGCGCAGATTCATTCAGGATTCGAGATGCAAACCAAGAAACGGTTGATCGCAATTGGTGACGTGGTAGGTTTCAAAAACTTGCTTACGGACATTGGCACGTCGAAACTGTCATCTAGCTATGCTGACTTAATTTCGCACGCCAAGAGCATTACACCTCGTACGAAGGGGATGTGTTTTATGGTGGCCAGTGACACGATTTTAGTTGCGAGCGCCCGCATTGAGAATGCCGAACATCACGACCGGCTATCGACGTTTTTCAGTGTAGTAGCCAGAATCTTTATCCGCGGTCTTGAAAAGGGATTTCCAATGCGCATAGGAATGGCATATGGGGAAACAGTTGTGCGACCGGACTCAGGCCTTTATTTGGGCGATCCGATCCTGCGGGCCTATCGCATGCAAGAATGCGAGGAACGGATCGGATGTGCGCTTGATCCATCATGTTTCGATGTTCCACTGAAGTTACCCATTGTTCAGTTCGATAAGTCCCGCGGTTGCTGGACAGGGATGGTGGTTGAATATGATGTCCCGCTGAAATCTAAATGTTCTAACGTCGCGACGAGGTGGTCGGCGAATAGGAATTTTAAACGCGGTGAGCCGTGTATGGATGCGGCATAATGGGTCTTATGTAAACCTCGCGCGCGGCCACAGGCCGTCGCGCGGGGGATTTAAGGCAAGATTTCTCGGGCAGGCGGCGGATTCAAGGCAATATCCCGTGTGGCGGAGACACACCTATGCCGTTGCGTTTTTACGGCGGTATTCAGAATGAGTCCATCTGGCAATTGTAGTTGGAGGCGGCGGGCGCCAGAGGCGGGGCGCGGGAGGGGAGGCCAAGACACTCCAGAATTTGTTGTGCCGTATCGGGTGGATGAATTGCGGCAAGAATTTTCATAAGGCCACCGCAGCGTTCACATTGCAAAACATCAACCAGGAAAACCCTTTTCATCAATTCAGACCACGTATAGTCGCGTCGGCGCGCAGACTGCGGCTTCAGGGGTGCGGCCTCCGTTTCAACATTCGCTGTTGCGGAGTGTTCAAGCAAAAGCGCCGGGGTGGGACCGATTTCAGTGGGATGTTCATCGGCTCTTGGAATGATCAGTGGTCTCCATGCGGCAGCCGGGCCAAGGATCCCGTGGTAGCGAGTGAGATGCGCGCGGGGCGCGGGCGTCAGGACCGCAAGCTTGGATATGAAATCCTGCTGCTCGAAGATGACGGCGCTGGTTCCGTCACGCCACGGACGTTTCAAATTGTAAAGGAGGCGGCCGTCGGGGAGCGCCGACAAACGTTCCGTAGCCACGGCGGGACGGGCTGCATAGCGAATCAGCCTTTCCAGGCGCATCCGGTCGCGGGCCTCAATACAGATGTTGGCATGCACACTGAAGCCGGAAACCATGGCGCAGCGTGGGCTCTGGAAGGCATCCATGCTGTCTCCGTCGATTTGATCTCCCAGGCGCACGACGCCATGACCGGCATTGGAACCGACAGCAATCCTGCGCCGTACGGAGCTGGCCAGCAGAGCGGCCATCCCCGGATCATCCTGAGACAAGGGATCTGCTTGTTGAGGGTCCGCCTCCGTTCCAAAGCCTCTCCGCTCCAACAACGATTGAACGCGCTGACTCACAAGCGTTGTCAGCTGGTGGACGTCCTTATCTTCAGGCGCCGGCAATTGGTAAAACTCAGGACGGCCATCCTCGCCGGCGGCGTAAACGCCGTCAATGACCATGCAGTGGAAATGTAAATTGCAATTCAGGGCATCTCCGAAGCGTTGAATAAACGTCACGGCGCCGCACTGCGGGGAGCGAAGGCGCAGCCGTTCCTGCGCGCGTCGGCGCAATTCTCCAAATAGAGCGCGAATGAAAACGTTCAGGACAGCGCTGGTGAGGCGCGCGTCGTACGCCAGACGGTAGCGCAGAGCGAAGGGCAGCGACAGGACCCACTGCCGCACCGGCACGATCGGAATTACGCCGTCCACCAGATGCGCTGCAGTCTCTGTCATTTCTTGATGGCTGCGCCCTATCGGGCTTGCATTCGCAGCCGCTCATCCGCCTTCCACCACAGGACGCACACCAAACCCTTCCTTTGCACGAAAACGGCAAAAGCCTGTCGTGTCCGCAGTCCTGGCAATGAAGGCGCAGGAAACCCCGCGCAAGAATTCCGCACTCCAAGAAGGCACGAAATTCTTTTTCAACAAATCGCGGGACCGGCCGGTCGCGTTCCTGCTGTCTGGCGAGGAAAGTTTCCAGTTGTTCCGCGACGACCTGATACAGCACTGTCGTTTCCGGATTGCGCGGCCGATACGAAACGTCGATAGCCACGAAGGCTTGGCATGATGCAAGCTGGCACGCTATTCACGACGTAACATCCTCAGCAACATGCGCGAACCGCGACTGGAAAAATCCGTCTCGACAGCGATTACATTGTCGCGATTGTCGCGAGTTTGCCGATTTTTATCCGCTGGGGACATGCTAATTATTCCCCGAAACGCCGGAGTATTACCGACCCAATCTCAGTTCCTGAGTGTGCGGCCCGGAAAACGCCGCATCTCCGATTTCGGTCGCTGTGGGCGCTGTGGGCCTGAGTATAGTGTTTGCCGGACGGCTGTGAGAGAATCCCGGTTCACAACTTTGGAGTGTCCATGCTGAAGTCTCTGCTCGTTGCGGCACTCTTTGCCGCAGCACTATCCGAAAAAACCGTCGAATCGGGGATCATTGTCGGTTCAGTAGATCCACCCGGTTCGTTGACAGTTTCCGAGCCCCTGCAAATCGTCCTGCTCTCACCGCCATACGTGGAGTTGTGGGAGGGCGATCTCCAGAAGAGGCTCGACTCATACTGGGAACGCTACAAGCCGGCGTTTGCCCAGAACAAGGAGTACTTCACGGAAATCTCTCGAATGGCATACCTCGATTCCATACAGTTTGTCGTTAACCGGATTCGCCGCGACCTTCGCGAAGGAGCTGCCGCATTCATTCGGCAGAGTTCAAGCGAAGGCCGTTTCGAATTCAAAGACGTTCCGTTCGGCGACTACAAGGTCATTGCCATGGGGCGAGCAAGCGGCCAGAATTTCATCTGGCAGGAACCCATAGCCGTCCAAAGCTCCATACCCCAGTTTATCGAGCTCAAATCACGTCTCCCGTGAGTTCTCACCGGTTCCTGATGGTTGCAGGAGAAGCCTCCGGCGATATGTATGGCGTCGAGGTCGCGCGCGCGCTCCGCCAGAAATTTCCCGGCTGCCGTCTTTACGGCCTTGGCGGGCAACGCATGCGTGACGCCGGCGTCGAACTTGAAGGCGACATCCGGAACACTGCTGTCGTCGGACCTTTTGAAGTCATTACGCACCTGGGCAGCCTGTACCGGGTGTTCCGCAGACTGTCCGAGAGAGTCGAAGAAGAACCCCCGACCGCAGCCATATTGATCGACTTCCCCGATTTCAACCTTCGCCTCGCAAAACGTCTCAAGGAAGCCGGTACTCCGGTGATCTACTACATCAGTCCACAGGTGTGGGCGTGGCGCGAGGGCCGCGTGAAACAGATTCGCAATCTTGTAGACAAGATGCTGGTGATTTTCCCATTCGAAGAGGAACTGTACCGGCGAGCGGGCGTCAACGTCGAGTTCGTTGGACACCCGCTGATTGACATGGTTCGGCCGACCATGACCAAGGAGGAATTTTGCCGCCGCCATCATCTCGATGCCGGAAAACCAATCGTTGCGTTGCTTCCGGGAAGCCGCCGCAAGGAAGTCCGTTACATTCTGCCGACGATCTGTGAGGCCGTAGACCGAATTCGCTCCGCAAAGCCGGACACTCAATTCGTTCTGCCGATGGCGCCGGGCCTGGACCGGCAGCTTCTGGACAAGATTATCCAGGGCCGCAAGATCACCATCGTTACCAACGAGACCTACGATGCGGTCCGATACGCCCGCGCGGCCATTGTTGCCAGCGGCACAGCGACGCTGGAGACCGCACTGCTCGGGACACCGGAAGTCATCGTCTACCGCATCTCCGCGGCGACATGGTTTCTTGGAAAATTTCTGCTGAAAGTACGGCTGTTCGGAATTGTGAACATCATTCTGGGCGAAGAAGTCGTCCCAGAGCTTTTTCAAGACAAATTCACGCCGGAAGCGGTCGCCAAAACCACTATGAAACTGATGGATGACGTCTGGCTTCAGTCAAGAATCCGCGGGAACTATGAACAACTGCGCAGACAGCTTGGGAATGGAAAGGTAGCAAACCGGGTCGTTCAGGCCGTTTCGGACGTCATTACTGGATAGCCACGCCCTTTGCCTTAGGTTTCGCGCTATCGCGCTCACGCTTCGCGTCGGGCTTGCATTCGCAGCCGCTCATCAGCTCCGTACATCAACAAACGAAAGGATAATCCTCGATGCTACGGGCTTACCAAAAGCCGTGGCGGGCGTGAACTGTGCGTAGTACAACATTTCACTGATTCTGCGGGTTACTTCCGGACTTTGCGGGCCCGAGAGTATCTCGTAATCGATAACCTGCCCTTTGTCGCTTACGTGCGTCTCAATCGTCAGCGGTTGACCGAGATTCTGAGCCTCGTTCGCGAATCGGACCATTGTGGGATTGGTCGTTCGCACGGGCTTGAACAAAGCAAAAATGGGCGATTCCAATTGCTCCTGCGCCAGCACAGTCGTATTCGAGACCAGGCCGCTGAGTAACACGCCGAAGAAAAGAATTGTGAGTGAAACCCCCATGACTGCGGGTATCGCGACTGGCCGCAGGAGATTTGCCAGCCGAGTCTCCAGCGATTCCAGCCTGTTGCTGTTGCGAGCCTGCGAAAGCTTGATCCGCGTATCAAGTTCAAGGTCTGCAGGCGGCGCGGGACGTTCCATGCTCAAAAGCAGGTTTTTTACAGAAATGAAAGCCTGCAATTGACGTTGGCAGGCTTCGCATTCCGACAAATGAATTTGCAGCCGGTTGGATTCTTCTCGTGAGGCCATCGAATCGATGAACGGACTCATGATTTTTTGCGCGGCTGAACAATCCAGCCTTGCAGCAGGCCGGAGGATCGCAAGCGCGCCGCGACAAACCCTGCTCATAGTGAACCCCTGTTACCTATACTTGATTGCTGCGCCCCGGGCTTGCATTCGCAGCCGCTCATTTCAAACGTTGCACCGACAAGTACTGCATCAGTCCTCGCTTCAGGTCAGCGCGAGCGCGGCAGATTCGCGATTTAACGGTACCAATCGAGACACCCAGTACATCCGCAATTTCGCTATAGGAAAAACCCTCAATGTCCCTCAGCACGATGATCGATCGATGATCGTTCGAAAGTGTGCCGAGTGTCCTCTGTATGGCTGTTTCCTGTTCCTTGGATGCCAATGCCTCTTCCGGCGTTGGCCTGGAATCGGTTACGTGGTACCTGCTGCCACCTTTCTGGTCGTCGTCGAGCGAGAAGGTGGAAAAACGGTTACGCCGCTTCCACCACCGCAAGCGGTTTAGAATTTCAGAGAAAACGATCTTGAAAATCCAGGTTTTCAGAGCGGCTTCACCCTTGAAACTGCCAATGCTGCGGAACACTTTCAGGAAAATGTCCTGAGCCACGTCGGATGCTTCTCCGGCATCGCCCAACATGCGGTATGCAACATGGAAGATCGAGGCATGATAGGTACGAACCAATTCGTCGTAAGCCGTGTCTTCATTAGCCCGCAAACGGCTGACAAACGACGCTTCTTCATCGCTTAAGCCTCCGGCCCTCTCGTCGAGTTCGTTATAGGCTATTTCTCTGCGCATCTGGATTCCGGCCGTTACAATTTCTTGATGGCTGCGCCCTATCAGGCTTGCATTCGCAGCCGCTCATGCTAGGTGACACCGTGTGATGCAAATTGTTCCACAAATTCGAGACCTGCACCCATTATTTCGCGTACTCCAGACTCAGTGGGCGCCTCGCAATAAACCCTCAATAGCGGTTCCGTTCCGGACTGGCGGAAGAGGATCCAGCTGTCCTTGTCCAGAAATACCTTGGAGCCATCGAGGTTTCCGACATCCTGCACCCGCCGGCCCGCGAATGTGGATGGAGGATCCGTCTGCCATTTCTCAACCACGGCATTGCCAGCCGCGATCGGGACATGCAGGTCGCGGCGATCAAAGTGGAACTCACCGAACTCCTTCCACATGTCGTGAATCAATTGCGTACACGTTTTACCTGACGTGGCGAGGAGGTCCAGCATCAGCAGGTTGATAAAGATTCCATCCCGTTCGGGCAGATGCCGAGAGAGGCCTATTCCACCGCTCTCCTCACCGCCGATGAGGATTTCGTTTTCCAGCATCAACTCCCCGATATTCTTGAATCCGATTGGCCGCTCATAAAGCTGCAGGCCAAAACTGGACGCGATTCGCGGGATCAGCAGGCTCTGCGAATACGTCCTGGCGACCGCACCGCGCCAACCCTTGTTCCGGTACACGTGAAGCAGAAGCAACGACATCGTTTGCAGCGTATTCACGTACTCCCCGGTTTCATCCACGATTCCGAGGCGGTCCGCATCACCGTCCGTTGCCAGTCCGATGTCACTCTGTGTTTTCCGTATGCTTTCGGCCAGTGGTTGTAACTGCGGCATCATCGGCTCGGGATTGATGCCGCCAAAGAGTGGATCCGGGTTCGCACGAATCGTTTTGACGGTGCATGAGGTTCCGGCCAGCAGGTTTTCCAGAATCATCCCCCCGCTGCCATGCATCGAGTCGACGACAATTTTTAGATTCGACTTCGAAATCCGATCCCAATCCACCAGGGATTTCAGGTGAGCGGCATAATGTTCATCCGGCCCCACCACTTCAATACCCTGAACAGAGCGTTGCACCGGATTTTTGCCGAGGCGCGACTCGATTTGAGCAGTGATCGCCGGCGTAGCACTTCCCCCAAACGAGGCTTTCACTTTGAACCCATTGAACTGCGGCGGATTGTGGCTCGCCGTAATCACTATCCCGCCGGCAAACTTCCGCCTGCGTACCTCGAACGAAACGTATGGAGTCGGGTAAGGCCGGTCCATCAGGATTACCTTGAACCCGTTTCCGGCAAACACCTCCGCCGCCGCGCGCGCGAACTGAGGTGAAAGGAAGCGGACATCGAATCCGATAAAAACGCCTCGCTCCGTGCCGGCAACTGTTTGGAAATAGTCCGCGGTCGCCTGCGCAACATGCCTGAGGTTTTCAAACGTGAAAGTGTCCGCGATGATGGCGCGCCAGCCGTCGGTTCCGAATTTGATTGGAAGGCTCATAAAACCGAATAATCGGTGACCACGCTCTTGTCGCCCAGCACGACTCCGGCTTTGAGCGTCGCCGAACGGCCAATGTAGCAGCCTTTGCCAACGATACTCCGAATGACGCGCGCTTCGGCATCAATGGTGTTCCCCGACCAGATGACGGAATCGATAATCTGGGCGCCCTCGTCGATCTTACAGTTGCGCCCAATAACCGAATTCTCAATCCGGACACCGCCGCGAATCGTCACGCCTTCGTCAATAATCGATTTTTCGTCGATGACTACGCCGGCCGGCAGCGAGCCTCGATCGAGCAGGCTGCGGGCCACTCGCGTAGAGGTAAATTTCCCGGCGAGGATGTCGTGATGGACTTCGAGATATTTTTGGGGTGTACCGATGTCGATCCAGTACTTATCCAGGACATATGAAAGTACGGGTTCCTTGTTTTCAAGCAAGGCGGGAAAGAGCCCGCGCTCGAATGAGTATGCCTCTCCCTTCGGCATGTACCGCAAGACCGACGGCTCCAGTACATAGATGCCAGCGTTGATCGTGTTGCATGTAATTTCATCCGGACCCGGCTTTTCGACGAACCGTTTCACCCAGCCGTCGGGGCTCGTCTCTACCAGGCCGTAGGCTGAAGGGTTTTCGACCGGAGTCAGTACGAGAGTTGCGATCGCTCCCCTCTTGCGGTGCTCGGCGATTACAGCGCCCAGACTGATGGAAGTCAGAACGTCCCCGTTGAAGACAACCGTCGTGGAATCAATCCACTCCTCGGCATTCTTGAATGCGCCACCGGTGCCTAACGGCGTTCCTTCCACGGCATATCGGATGTGCGTGCCGTAGTCCATGCCATCCTTGAGCAGATCCTCGATCTTCCGGGGCTGGTATGAAAGGCTGAGAATTACCTCCTCAATTCCACCGCTCTTCATGAGATCTATCTGGTAAAGGAGAAACGGCGAGTTTGCGACTGGCACGATCGGCTTCGGAGTGTTGATTGTGAGGGGCCGAAGACGGGTTCCTTTGCCCCCGGCCAGTATGAGTCCCTTCATAATTCGCTATCCGCTCTATACACTAAATATCTCAGCCCGCAAAGTGGTGGCCTGCTCGATAATTTGATAGACTGCCGCCCACAAACGGAAGATAGCGTCATGAGCGGCTGCGAATGCAAGCCCGACGCGAAGCGTGAGGGCGATAGCGCGAAACATAAAACATAGGCGTAGCCATCAAGAAACGTAAACATGAATTTGCCTAACGGCCTGACCCTCGTTCGAATATTTCTCGTCCCGTTGCTGGTGGCGTTGCTCCTGACCAAGTACAGCGTCCTCCTGGCCGCCCTTATTTTCCTGGCTGCCTCTTTAACCGACTTGTTGGACGGTTACTTTGCCCGAAAGCACGGGCAAGTGACCACGCTCGGAATTCTTCTGGATCCTGTCGCCGACAAGCTGCTGATCTCGTCCGCCTTTATTGCCCTGGTTCAACTTCAAATAGTACCCGCATGGATGGTGGTTATCATCATTGGCCGCGAGTTCGCCGTGAGCGGTCTTCGCAGCATTGCCTCCAGCCAGGGTTTTACCATCGATGCGTCTGAACTCGGCAAAATGAAGATGGTTGCACAAGTTGCGGCCATCACGCTCCTCATTCTCGGAAACGAGTACGCGATTTTCACACAGGTCGGAGGGATCGCGCTGTGGTTCGTCGTCCTGTTCGCCATCTGGTCCGCAATCGACTATTTCCGCACGTTCTGGACAAAAATCGACGGCCGATTCAAGGCCCGCGAACGGCGCCGCCTTATTCTTCTGAAAAAGAGACAGCGTCGACATGTTCCAACTCAGTGAACAAGAGCAGGAACTGCTCCTGCAGCACGCCCGGGATGCGGTTTGGGCATATCTTTCGGGAGAAGACCACGTCCGGCCCGACATGGCAAGCGGCCCGCTGACTGAGTCCCACGGAATTTTCGTTTCCATTCACAAAGGATCCGACCTTCGAGGATGCATAGGCAATGTTCATCCCGCCGGCCCCCTGTACCGAATGGCCGCGAAGTGCGCGATCTCGGCGGCGGTGGGCGATCCCCGTTTCATACCGCTGACCAGCCGGGATTTTCCAGGTGTCACATTCGAAATTTCTGTTCTGTCGGCAATGGAACGAGTCGAGAAGATCGAAGACATCGAGGTCGGCACCCATGGGCTCATGATCAGTAAACGCGATGCCCGGGGACTTCTTCTGCCGCAGGTTGCGAGCTCCTGCGGTTGGACGCGCGAACGATTCCTCGCCGAGACGTGCCGGAAAGCGGACCTGGGTCCGGACGAATGGCGGGACGGCGCAACAATTTACCGCTTCCGTGCGCTCGTTTTTGCAGAAAAGCGGCTACAGGCCGTTATATCTTCATAATGTTGCAAATTCCATACCCCCAAATCGATCCGGTGTTTCTCCGTCTTGGCCCGTTACAGTTGCGTTGGTACGGGCTGATGTACATGTTGTCGTTCGTGATCGGTTATTTCGTCCTCCGGCGGAACGCAAAGCGGAGGAAGCTCAACCTCACCACAGACGATCTGTACGACCTGATGTTCTACCTGATCCTGGGCGTCATGATCGGCGGCCGCATTGGCTATGTCGTCCTCTATGACCTGCCCAACTATTTGCGTGAGCCACTCTCCATTTTCGCGATCTGGCAGGGAGGGATGTCGTTCCACGGCGGGTTTATCGGAGTCATTGTGTCGACGCTATGGCTAACACGGAGGAAGGGCTGGAATTTCTGGGATATCGCAGACCTTGTTTCAGCCGGGATTCCGATCGGACTGGGCCTGGGACGGATCGGAAACTTCATAAACGGGGAGCTCTTCGGCCGGGTCACCAATCAGTCCTGGGGCATGGTATTTCCAGAGGGCGGGAGTGTTCCACGTCATCCGTCGCAACTCTACGAGGCCGTCTTCGAAGGGTTGGTCCTGTTTTTGATCCTGCGGTGGCTTTACAAAAAGAACCTCCGGAGCGGCACGGTGTTCTGGGCGCTTACGGGATGTTATGGATTATTTCGGTTTCTCGTGGAGTTTGTGCGCGAACCGGACGCCCACTTGGGGCTGGACCTCGGCCCGTTCACCCGAGGTCAGCTTTTGACATTTCCAATGCTGGTCGTTGGCCTGACGATGACCCTTATCTACGTTCGACGAAGTCGCCCGCAGCAATTCCACTCGTCGCGTAAGTCACGAGCGCAGTAGAAGCACGCTCTCCCGCCTTGACGACCACCACTTCGCCGACCGCGGTTCGCTGACCCTGGAGCTTCTGTGCTTCAGGAGGAAGATCGTAAAGCTGCCTGTCCAGCTCGAGCGGCCGATATACGATGAACAGATCCCCGGCCTTTACGCCCTCGCGCTGGCCGATATCGACGTACACAATCATTCCTTCGCTGCCGATACCGTTGTTCATCGGGCCGAGCTCTCCACCCGGTACTCCAGCCAGCTTTCCAGTGCCCTTGAAGGTTGATCCGAAATTACGCAGTACGCCGAGCGTTGTCACCACGGAGCCCTTTACGTCTCCGGTCACTTTCATGAATGGACTGAACGGCCTTGGCCGAGGCAGGTTTGGCGCAGTAAGCCGCACCATTGGAAGCATGATGTCGCCAACTTCAACTGCATCGCAGTTATTGACCACCCGGCCGAGGGCAAAATCCGGTTGCGTGAGGACTACTTGTATCTGGCCTACGTCGAGGTAGTGCATGCCTAAGTTGCGCGCGTCTGCAGTTCCCCGATCCGGGCGGTTTATCCGCCGCGTTGGCCGCACCACCTGGTACATCGTGCCTGTCGCGACGCCATCTTCGGCACCCCGGCTGAGATAGATGTAGTCCGTGTCGGACGCGAGCGCACCACCGTCCGCGTTGAACTTTGCCAAGACTTTCGTATCTTGTGGAATCGCGGAAACCTGTATGAAACCGGAACAGTAAAGATCCGAAACTTTCACCTCCGGAACGGGCTTGGCCGGCGGAAGTTGCAGAAAAACCTGTGGTGGCTTCGGTGCTGGCGCCGCTGGTGGAACTATTGCAGGTGCGGGCAGCACAACAGGCGCCGGCGCTTCGGCTGGGGCTTGAACGGCCGGAACTGGCGCCGGCTCTGGTGCTGGCGGAACCGCTTCCGTAATCAAAGTTACCGGTCGAATGAGAATCTTGTCGTTTGGATAGATCCAATGAGGGTTAATAACGTGTTCGTTGCTTTCCCAGAGCTGGGGCCAAAGCCGCGAATTGTTCATGACCTGCCCGGCAATTCCCGATAGCGTCTCTCCCGGCTGCACCACGTGAACCTCAAAGGCCGCAGGATTTGCAGGCTCCGAATTGGCGCTGAAATGGCCGTCAGGTTGGCGCGACAATCTTCCGGGCGGAGGCCCTTGCTGCGGCGCCGTTGTGTTTTGCGGTGGCTGCCCAAACGTACTCACGGCCAGGAGAAGCACAACGAGTAGAGTTCTCATAGGTCCGCAATTACTAGCAGATGCGCAGAAATGCGTCAACCAAATGTAGTGTGGCGAAACCTAACGACCATGCAGAATGGCGGTGTCAACACTGTGGGCGCGGGGCTTAAGCCCCGTGCCAGGTTTGAAAAGTTTTCTGTTTGAGTTTGGCACGGGGCTTAAGCCCCGTGCCCACAGGAGGGATGAAGGATTTGTCGACCGCCTGGCCCGTTCCCTATCTTGCCGAGCAGGCTTCCGGACTGAACGGCGCTCCGTCAGGCAATTTCTTGAAATGCGTGCTCGTGAGGAATGGCTGCCCCAGATATTGTGGATCAACGACTTCGGTGGTCACGATCAGCCAGTTGTCGCCGTTAGGTGATGTAAGGCGGTCGTACCACTCGTTCAAGACGGCGTTTGCGCTGAAAGGAACGCCATTCTTTCTGAGGTATCCAGGGCGAATCCGGTTCGTCACGACTTTCAAGGTGCCGCTGGTGGGCCGTCCTCTGGGGCCCACAGTCTCGTCCCAGCTCGCAACGGAATTCCCCTGCCATGTTGCGGCTCCGGCCGGCGGCTGCGCATTGCCGAACTGGAACAGGCGCGTTTGATTTCCGGCTTCGGTATCGAGCTTTAACGCAGTGTCATTGTCCCAACTGATGCGGATGCGTCCCGGCAGCCTGATGACGCCAGGCGCGGCGTAACCCCTGCACTGTTCGCCGGCAGCTTCGTCTTTGGCTGGATCCCAGGTATCGGCTACCCGGCGTCCTTCTGCATTAAGAGGAACCGATTCATAGTCTCCTTTGCGGGAGGTGACCATGCGGTGCCGCCAATCTTCGGTGATAAGCGGAACCCAGGTTCCGGTTACGTCAATCGCGGCTCCGGCTCTCGGTGTCGGCGGTGGCCCAACCGGGCCGCCCCGCTGGGCCTGAAGCTCAAATGTGAACGTCCAGGACAGAGACAGTATGGCAATGCTTCGTAGAACCAATTTGCG
>CAMAWS010000022.1 GCA_945861845.1 Candidatus Sulfopaludibacter sp. SbA3
GGGCTGAAGCCCCGCGCCCACAGGCCTGCTACCGCTCTCACGGGACGCGATAAGGCGCGGACCGCGCGCTTTCATTGCCAAATTCATCCACCGCGGAGACGGCGTAGTATAAGCCCTGCCGATAAGCCGGATCAAAGATCGCGTTCGTCGCATGGACGTCTTCGAGTAACGCCGTAAAAAGCCCTCTTGGCTCCTCGGCGCGGAAAACCCGATAACCAGCAAGGTCGGTTTCCGTGTTTGCTTCCCACGTGAGGAACCCGCCGGAATCCTCCGCCACCGTCTCCAATCCCTGCGGCGTCCGGGGGGCCATATTGTCGAACGCCACGACAACGAAGGATCGGCCCTCGGTTCCCGGAACCAATCCCTGATCCGTCCGTCGTGCTGCGGTTACCTGGTAGGTATAGCTCTGCCCATGGACATATCGGGGGTCTTCATAACGGCGAGCCGCGGCAATGTCCTTTTGAGGACGGTCCGAGCGGGAAATGATGTATTCATCTGCATACTGCGGAGCCGGCGGCTGCTCCCATTCCAGGACGATCCGTCCCTGGTCAACCACTGAACGGACGGTCGTGACCGCACCAGGAACTTCGACCGGCACGATGGAAACGGAATTGGACAAATCTGAGAGCCTAAGGCCCATGGTTTCCAACTGCAGCGCGTATGTCTCCTGCCTGCCAGTCCGCTCTCTCGATGGAATCATGAAGGATTGCTGTCTTCCGGCAGCATTCACGCCGGCACTGGCAAAAGTGTCCGGCCCGGTTCGAATATGCACAGTCTTAAGGTCGGTTGCCGCCGAGCCGTCGATATTGCGCGCGGGATTCGTCCAGGTCAGGACGATCTCGTCGCCAACCTGGGAAGCGGAGAGGTCCCTGACTGCCTCCGGTATTCGAATGAAAGGCGGGAGTGGGTCGCCGACCTTTCCACAACCGGCGAGTGCAACAAGCAGCGCGAGGATAGCGCAGGGTCTCACAGAATATAGCGGCTCAGGTCCTGGTCCTTGACGATCTCGGCCAGCATCTTCTGGACGTATGCCGCATCGATTCGAATGGTTTTTTTCTTAAGGTCCGGTCCTTCGAATGAAATGTCGTCCAGAAGCTTTTCCATGATCGTGTGCAGGCGGCGCGCTCCGATGTTCTCGGTGTTTTCATTAACGGTCGTCGCAAATCGCGCGATTTCCTGAACGGCATCATCCAGAAATGTCAGCTTAATGCCTTCGGTTTCGAGAAGTGCGACGTATTGTTTGATCAGCGCGTTCCTGGGCTCGGTAAGGATGCGCACAAAATCGTTTATCGTCAGCGAATCCAGTTCGACCCGGATCGGAAACCGGCCCTGCAGCTCAGGTATCAGGTCCGCCGGCTTGCTGACGTGAAAAGCTCCGGCGGCAATAAAGAGGATATGGTCCGTGCGGACCATGCCGTAGCGCGTGTTGACCGTGGTGCCCTCGACAATCGGCAGGATGTCCCGCTGGACGCCTTCGCGGCTAACGTCGGGCCCATGGCCTGTTTCCCGTCCGGCAATCTTGTCAATTTCGTCCAGGAAAATAATTCCGTTGTTCTCGACGCGCTCCACCGCCATGCGCGTCACCTGGTCCATGTCCACGAGCTTCTGTTCTTCTTCCTGGATCAAGTACTCGATGCCTTCGTCCACCTTCATTTTCCGCTTCTTGGTACGCTGGCCAAGAAATCCCGGAAGGATATCCTTTAGATTGATATCCATCTCCTCGATGCCCGCATTGCTGATGATTTCGAACGCCGGAAAGCTTCTTTCCTTGACCTCGATCTCGATGACGCGCTCGTCGAGCTTGCCGTCGCGCAACTGCGCGCGCAACTTCTCGCGAGTACGGGTCCACTGTTCGACCGGATTGCGCGAGCCTTCGTCTGTGCCGGCGTGAGGAGTGTTCAAAGGCGGCAGCAGCAGGTCGAGGATTCGCTCCTCGGCATTAGCCTCGGCCTTCTCCGCGACTTCCTCGAGCTTTTCGCTGCGAACCATTTCGATGGCTATCTCAACAAGGTCGCGAATCATGGACTCGACATCGCGGCCCACATAGCCGACTTCGGTAAATTTAGAAGCTTCCACTTTGAGAAACGGCGAGTTGGCGAGCTTGGCGAGACGCCGGGCGATCTCGGTTTTGCCGACACCCGTTGGGCCGATCATGATGATGTTCTTGGGCATCACCTCTTCCGCCATCTCGGGCGCAAGCTTTTGACGGCGAATTCGATTTCGGAGGGCAATGGCAACCGCACGCTTCGCGCGAGCCTGGCCGATTACATACTTGTCGAGCTCCCGCACAATCTCGCGGGGTGTCAGGTCGTCCAGGTGGGGCGCTTCGTCTACGGTCTCGGGAACATGCATGTTGCTCATATTTGTAGGCGGGGGGCTTTAGCCCCGTGCCAGGCTCCAAAAGACTTTCCCGTTTGAACTTTGCACGGGGCCGAAGCCCCGCGCCTACAATTCTTCAATCGTAATGTTCTCGTTTGTGTAGATGCAGATCTTTCCTGCAATCTGCATCGCCTCAATGGCGATTTCATTCGCACCCAGTTCCGTGTACTTGGCCAGCGCACGGGCTGCGGCGAGCGCGTAGGCCCCCCCTGAGCCGATCCCAACGATGCCATCGTCGGGCTCGATCAGGTCTCCGTTGCCGGAAATAAGAAACGTGTTCTTATCGTCGGCGACAATCATGACAGCCTCGAGGTGACGGAGAGACCGATCGGTTCTCCAGTCCTTGGCCAGTTCCACCGCAGCCCGGCTCAGGTTGCCGTGAAACTGCTCAAGCTTCGCTTCAAAACGCGAGAACAGCGCAAAGCTGTCTGCGGACGAACCTGCGAAGCCTGCAATAACCTTGTCGTTGAACAGCCTGCGGATTTTCCTGGCTCCGTGCTTGATCACAGTGTCGCCAAGCGTTACCTGGCCGTCTCCGGCAATTGCGACTTTATCTTTTCTTCGAACACAGATGATCGTCGTGGCGTGTACTTGCTGATTCATGTTTGCTATTTCGAGGCCGTAACCGCGGGAGCGAACAGGCTGTCGGACAACCCGGTGTTGTAAGAGGCGGTTTCAAGACGAATCTCCATCATCTTTACACCGCCCGTGGAACGGATAACGAGCAGAGGCGTCATTACGCCCTGAAATTCGTGCCAGTTGGCGTAAATCTCTTCGCGCAATGCGGCGTCATCGGCCCGGCGCACCTGCATTTTCAGGGGCAGGTGTGTTTGACGGTCGAGCGATAGACGAATCCGATTCTTTTGAGCATCCCGGAGTTCAACGATATCCGCTCTCTTGAAATCGATGACCTCACTGCCAATATTCTGGATTGTGGTCTGCGGATGATTCAGGACAAAACGCAGCACGTAGTCGAAGCTGGTCTTGAATCCGACAGCAAAGTCCTCGGCCTGCTTGGCCGGCTGCGGCCCCCACTCCTTGTCCCTCGGTTCGAAGACCCAGCCTTCGCCGCCCTTGTTGATCGTTATCGACTTGTTCTTCTCTCTCCCGAACTCCGTACGTTCCATGTCCGGAAACTTGATGTAGTCGGCAAACAGGTCGCTGCCGGACAATTGCCCCTTGTTAAATGAGAAGAACCGTCCCGTCGTGTGAATCTCTTTCACATCGGTGAACGCGCCTCCACCCAGGATCGCCACAGCCTGGTTGATAATCTGCCGCCCTCCAGCCTGTGAGAACGCAGTCGCGCTCCAGGCCATCGTTACGGCGGCAAGACCCAAGGCACAACGCTTAAGTTGATTCATCATTTGAATTCTCAATCGCTCATTATACCGGACGGGCACGCGGATTTCTTTTTTGAGCTTCCTCAATCAAGGATTTGAACAATGCCTTCGAGAGCGCGTCGTCGCGCCAGTCTCGCTCGGGGTGCCACTGCACGCCAACAACAAATCTGCCGGTGGCGTCCTCCACCGCCTCGATCACGCCATCCGGGGCCACTGCCACAGACCGCAGATTGCGGCCCACAGCCTGTATCGACTGGTGATGGTCGCTGACGATCTCGACTTCTCCTCTTCCGGCAAGCTTTCCGACCAGACTGTCCGCGGCAACTCGCACCACATGGCGCACACTGCCGTTGTGCTCAATCGGATTCGAAACCAGTGCCGGAATATCCTGCACGAGCGAGCCTCCGCGATGCACATTCAGGCTCTGCGCACCGAAACAGATTCCCATTAACGGCAAATTGAGCCTCTCCGCCGAATCAAGAAGCGCGAAATCGATCGTTTCCCTTTCCGGATAAACGCGTCCCATCATGGGATGCGGTTCCGCGCCATAACGCGCGGGGTCAATATCGGTCGGGCTTCCGGGCAACAGCACGCCGTCAATTCGCTCCACGTATCCCAGCACCTGTTCGCGATCGCAAACGGAGGGGATCATCAGCGGGAGCCCCCCAGCCCAGAGAATGGCGTCCAGGTAATGCCGAATCTGCCCGACGGTCTCGGTTTTCTCGTGATAGCGCGCAGGAACGCCGATTAAAGGTTTTGTCATTTGCCAAAGGTTGCCACTATTTTGTCACGAACACGGTTTGCCAGTTCCGATGTCGAAAGACCCTCCGGCGAAATTGGCTCTCCCACGATCACTTCAACAGGACCGCCGCGAACGTGATAGGTCTTCGGGACCAGCACGCTTCTGGAGCCGCGGATCGTTACCGGGACCGCGTGCGCCTTGGACTTCGTGGCCAGCATGAAGCCTCCTCCTTTAAATGATCGGATGCTTCCATCCTGGCTCGTACCGCCTTCCGGGAAAATCACCACTGGACCGCCCCGGCGGACCTCATCCGCAGCTTCACGCAGGGATTTGACGGCCGCCCGCGGATTTTCTCTATCAATAGGCACGTGTCCTGAGCGTTTCAGGTGCCAGCCGAGAAACGGATACCGAAAGAGCTGTTTCTTGGCCGCGAAACGGAATTGCATAGGAAGCGCGGAGAGCACGATCGGAATATCCATGTGACTCTGATGGTTCACGCAGAGCACATAAGGCACGCCGGAGCGGAGATTTTCCAGGCCACTGACAGTCAGTCGAACGCGTGAAGTCCAAAGGATCATTCGCGACCAAATGCGGGCGCACGCATGCTGCATACGGCCCCTGGCGTCAATCAGCGAACTGGCTACGGAGATCGACCCCATGATCGCTGTATAGATGAAGATAAGGGGAGCCGTGACTAACAGTGAACGAGCGTAGCTCAATTTTTCGGGGATAACAGACATGGCGGCCTGAAATCTACTGTAGCACGGCGCGCGCCTCGCCTATAACGTAGAGCGACCCGCAGATCACCACTGCCGTTCCTGCCGGCGCGTGCGCCCGGGCATATGCGATAGCCGCGGCGACGGAGGGTTCAACCAGCGAGCCTGGTACCAGGGACTGCATCTCTACGGGATCCTTCGCGCGAGAGCTCTGGGCTTTCGTAAAGATCATCTGGCGCGCGTGCGGCTGCAGTATTGCAATCATTTCAACCACCTGCTTGTCGGCCATTGCGCCAAAGATCATCCACACGCCACCGGAGTGGAATTCCCGCAGGAACGCGGACAACGTTTCAGCGGCCTGTATGTTGTGGGCCCCATCCAGTATGAAGACAGGTGATCCTTGAATACTTTCCATGCGTCCCGGCCATTGGGCGTTGTTGATGCCCGCTCCAATCTGCCTGACGTCCAGGTTCAGGCACTCCGCTGCGCGTATGGCGACGATCGCATTGTCGACCTGATGCCGGCCGGCGAGCCGCGGCTTGAGGCCCTGGTATTTCCGCTCCGGGGTCTGAACGTCGAATTCAAAGTACCCGTCTCCATTCGAACGAACGCTTCGCTCCATGCTTCGCGTATGAATAAGCCGCGCTCCAGCGCGAGTCCGGACAGGCGGCAGGTCGGCTTCGGGTCCCACGACAACCGGCTCCGTGTCCTTGATGATTCCGGCCTTCTCGCTGGCAATCTCCTCGATCGTTGTTCCGAGGAACTGCTGGTGATCGAGGCCAATGCTCGTGATCACCGAGACTTCCTGGCTCACGATATTGGTCGCATCAAGACGGCCGCCGAGGCCCACCTCCAGGACCGCAAACTTCACACGATCGCGGAAGTGACAAAACGCCATGGCAGTCACGATTTCGAAGTAGGTCGGGGCGTATAGAAGATCCGTGGCCGTATCGGCCGCGCGGCGGACGACCTGAAACGCCCGGCTCAGGTCGACGTCCGAAATTTCTTCTTTGCCGATTCGTATTCGCTCGTTCAGCCGCACCAGGTGCGGCGATGTGTAAAGGCCTGCATCCGGCATCATGGCGGAAAGGAAGCTTGCGACCGATCCCTTTCCGTTCGTCCCCGCGATCAGGACGGACTTGAATGAATCCTGGGGATTGCCCAACGCTCTTGCAAGGGCCTGCATATTCCGCAGGTCATAACGAATCGAACGGTATTCGTTGGTGAGGGAATAAAGGTAGGCGAGATCGCCGGGTGTCATAAAAGGATGAATAATGAAAATTGATTAATGAATAATGATTGATGAATCTGGCCGCAGACAAGACTTCCCGGGGACATTAATCATTAATCATCAATCAATTTTCATTTTTCATCCGAAGTCTGCCGCTACGACGAAACCTCTTCGACCGCAACCGCAACCTTATATTTACAGGTTTCTTCGTTGCAGTAGTGGACGAGGCCCTCACGCTTGGTGGACTTTTCGAGCAAGTACGGAGAACCACAGTCGGGGCACTGCTCGGGCACCGGTTTGTTCCACAGCACAAAATCGCATGCCGGATACTTCAGGCAGCCATAGAAAACCTTCCCTTTTTTCGACCGGCGCTCGATGATCTCGCCACCGCAGCCCGGCTTCGGACATGGCACACCCACTGTCTTCGGCTTGATGTACTTGCACTTCGGATAATTCCCGCAGGAAGTGAACGCGCCGAACCGGCCTTCCTTTATTGAAAGCTTGGCCTGTCCGCACTGCGGACATGTCTCGTCAAGAATGACCTCCGGTTTCTTTGGACCGCGCTCCCCCTGCACAATTTTGCGGGTTGTCTTGCACTCCGGATATCCGGTACAGGCAAAAAACTGGCCGAAACGTCCGCGCTTCAGCGCCATCGGCTTGCCGCAATTCTCGCAGGGATCGGGCTCTGCCGCTTCACCGCCGGCGGGATCCGCCGTCGCTTCCACGGCTATTTCCTTCGTATTCTTGCACTCGGGATAACCGGAACAGGCAAGGAAGCTGCCGAACTGCCCCCACTTCTTCACCATGGGACTATTGCACTTCTCGCACACTTCGTCGGTCGGAATTTCCTGTGCCTTCAGGTTCTCCATGTTCTTGGTGGCGAGTTTCAGGTCCTTCTGGAACTTTCCGTAGAACTCGTCGAGCGCCTTAACCCAGGTGAGCTTGCCCTCCTCGATTTCGTCGAGTTCCTCCTCCATGCGTGCGGTGTACTGGATATCGAAGATGTCTTCGAAGTGTTTCACCAGCATGGTGGTGACGACGGTGCCCAGCTCGGTAGGCCTGAACTTGCCCTGGTCCTTCAGCACGTACTCGCGCTCCTGGATCGTTGTCAGGATCGTCGCGTAGGTGGACGGCCGCCCGATGCCTTTCTCTTCGAGCATCTTCACCAGCGACGCTTCCGTGAATCGCGGCGGCGGCTCGGTGAAGTGCTGGCGCGGCGTGAGATCGACCAGGCGCACCTTCTCGCCCTGCGATAGCGGTGGAATGCTCATGTCCTGTTCATCATCTTCACCGCCCGGCTTCGCGTCTTCGTCCGCAGACTCTTCGTAGACCTTCAGGAAACCGTCGAACTTCATGACTCGGCCGTTGGCGCGGAAAATATAATCCTTTGCCGCGATCTCAACGGTTGTCTGGTCGTAGACGGCCGGGTTTATTTGCGACGCGACAAAACGCGTCCATATCAGGCGATAGAGCTTGAACTGGTCTTCGGTGAGGAACGGCTTCAGGTCGTCCGGGGTGCGTCCGACAAATGTGGGGCGTATCGCCTCGTGGGCATCCTGCGCGTCCTTCTTGCTCTTATAGATGATGGGCTTTTCGGGAAGATAAGGCGCGCCGTATACATCCGACACGTACGACCGCACCATCTGCATCGCGTCGTCCGACACGCGAGTGGAATCCGAACGCATGTAGGTGATCAAGCCGATGCTGCCTTCGTCGCCGAGTTCGATTCCTTCATAAAGCTTCTGGGCCACCATCATGGTTCTCTTGACGGTGAACCGCAGGCGCCTCGCGGAGTCCTGCTGAAGCTTGCTTGTCGTAAACGGCGGGACGGGATAGCGCTTCTTCTCTTTTGTGACGACCGACTCGACAATGAAATCCGATTTCCGGACCGCGTCGAGAATGTAATCGGATTCGGCCTGGCTCTTCACCTCGGCAGTCTTGCCCTTGATCTTCGCCAGCTTCGCGTCAAACTGGGGCGCCGCGTGGCCTTCAAGCTTTGCCGTGAGGGACCAGTATTCCACGGGTTTGAATGCCTTGATATCGCGCTCGCGCTCGACGATCAACCGGAGCGCAACCGTCTGCACGCGTCCGGCCGAAATTCCGCGCCGTACTTTGTCCCAGAGAAGCGGGCTTACCTGGTAACCAACGAGCCGGTCGAGAATGCGCCGGGTCTGCTGGGCATCCACGATGTCCTGGTTGATGCGGCCCGGATTCTCGATCGCCGCACGAATTGCCTTGGGCGTGATTTCATTAAACAGGACGCGGAAGATTTCGGCCTTGGGCCCGTCGAGTATTTCCTTAAGGTGCTGGCAGATCGCTTCGCCTTCCCGATCCGGGTCAGCCGCCAGGAAGATGCGGTCCGCCACTTTCGCTGCTGCGCGAAGTTCCTTGACGACCTTCTCCTTGCCGGGAATGACTTCGTAGACGGGATTGAAATCATTGTCGGTCTCGACGCCAAGCTTGCTCTTAGGCAAGTCCTTCACGTGCCCGAGTGAAGCTTTGACGACGTAACCATCTCCCAGGTACTTGTTAATCGTCTTGGCCTTCGCGGGCGACTCGACGATGACTAATGACTTTTTTGCAGGCATTCGCTCGTTTCCGTTCTCTATGTTCGTAATCTAAATAAATCCTGAAACAGGAAAAATCAACAACGCAGTTTTCTGCGGCACTCAATTCTTGATGGCTGCGCCCTGTCGGGCTTGCATTCGCAGCCGCTCATTCGCGCTGAGGGCGCACTATAAGCTTCGGACGAGCCGAATAGCAAATTCGAGAGCATCCCGGCCTTCACTCATAACCTTCGAATGTACTTTTTCCCCGGCAACTGGCGGATGTGTTCTGCCGTCTCCAAACTAAGCAGTGCACCATAGACATCGGATACCGAAAATGGCAGCTTTGACAGCAGGGCGTCAATCGAAACCGGTTCCTGAAGCGATAAAGCTTTCCATACTTTCAGCTCCACTCCTTCGAGTGCCGGTTCAGGCTGGGCCTGCATATGCGCCATAAGGGGCGCGAGGATTTGCTCGCGAACCGGGTATGGAAGCTCTTCGACAACATCCTGCCAGCTGCTGACGAGTTTCGCGCCCTGCCGGATTAACACATGCGGACCAAAACTGTTCGGTGACGTAATGTTGCCCGGCACTGCAAATACCTCGCGGTTGAATTCCAAAGCAAGCCGCGCCGTGATCAGCGACCCGGAATATTCCGCCGCTTCCACAACCATGACTCCCAGCGACATGCCCGCGATAATCCGATTTCGAATTGGAAAATTCTGTGGCGCAGGGGGAGTGCCCAGCGGGAATTCCGTGAAAACCGCGCCTTTTTGTTCCACTAATTCGGCGAGTTTGCGATTTTCTTTCGGATAGACGAAGTCGAGTCCGCTTCCGTAAACGGCATACGTCACACCGCCACGCAGAGCCCCGCGATGCGCCGCCGAGTCGACTCCTCGAGCCAGACCGGAAGTAATGGCCAGGCCCCGGCTGGCCATATCTTCCCCGAAGCGTTCGCCGCAGTTGATCCCGTAACCGGAGGGCCTCCTTGTTCCCACAATTGCGACCTGGGGAATTACCGGTGTCCACCGCGCGCCTCGGACGTAAAGAACAATTGGGGGGTCAAAGATCTCGCGAAGCAGCGGAGGGTAAGCCGGATCCAGGATATCGATGATCTCGATACCCAGCTTGATTGCGCGCTCCCACTCCTCGCCGGCGCGGTCCAGCGACTTCGGCGAAAGCAGGTCTTCGCCGACTTCTTGAGGGACGCCCAGGACCTCCAGCTCATCCCTGCGGGCGCGAAACACGGCTTCGGGAGTTTTGAAATGATGAATCAGAATGTTTGCAGATCTCAGGCCAAGTCCTCGAACCAGGAACATTCGAAGCGCGGCCTGCCTGCGGACAACGTGCTCCATGGACCCTCACTTTCCGAGCACCAGCGCTCGGCCCATGCCAGCAACCCTTTAGCCAAACCGCGGCCGGCGGCTTCGCATTCTTTTCTGCACGGCGATTTGGGAACCTGGAAGTCCGTTTGAAATATTCGAACAACGTAGGCCAATCGAACGTGTTCAGTGTGCCTGCGGGCGGGGGGCTTTTGCCCGTATTTCTCACCCGTTTGAATGACGCGCCGAAGGCGCGTCCGAATAGAGCCGCGGCGCGGCGCAAGACTCTAGCCCCACGCGTGAGCGTGGGGAAAGCGGTCCCCCCCTGATGCAAGCCCCGGAGGGGCGGCAGATTCCGAGACGCTCTGTCGCCCCTCCGGGGCTGGAATAGTCGCGTCCCGAAACCCACGGCTGGCGCCGTGGGCTATGGTTTTCCGCCGCTTCGCGGCTCGTTGTCGGATGCGCCTTCGGCGCGTGATCCAGGAAAACCGGTGAGAAGTCCGGATTACCCCCGTGCCAGGATCAAACTGAAATTTTCTGGAACTTTGAACGGGGCTGAAACCCCGCACCCACAGCGCGCCTCTAAAATCCGGCACCATGGTTGAGCCAGGAAAGCTGTTGCCCTCAGGAGCAGAGGAATCCGCTCCGCGAAGATTCAAACTGACCCACTACCACGTAGCGTCCTGAGTCCGAAATTCGGTTCATATTGAGGCCGTAGGGAGCACATCCTTATTTAGAGGCGATCAGCCCCCATTTCTCGGGTATTTAATGGTCGATTCCCGCCTTATTCCTTGAATTGCCGGTTAAAGGCGTACAAACTCACTGCTCTCAATAGCCAAGAGTCGGATTTAAAGCGGGAGACCATCCATTGCGCCCTGCGGACGCAGCCATCAAGACCTTAGTCGTAACGGATCTCGTCGACAGTACCGCGTTGCTGGACAAACTGGGCGACGAACGGGCGAGTTCTGTATTTGCCCGGTGCGACCGCGCCGCCCGAAGCCGGCTTACTGATTTTGGTGGACAGGAAATCGACAAGACGGATGGATTCCTCCTTCTATTTGATCGCCCCATCGATGCCTGCCGTTACGTCATTGCGTTTCACTCGAATCTTGCGGAGTTGTCGGAGGAGATGGGGCTCAAGTTATCCGCTCGAGCCGGAATCCATTTGGGCGAAGTTTTTCTCCGGAACAATTCGGCCGAAGACGTCACACGCGGCGCCAAGCCCATCGAAGTTGAAGGCCTCGCCAAACCCACGGTAGCGCGCCTGGCCAGTCTGGCTCAGGGACAGCAAACGCTCCTGACCCGCAGCGCTTTTGAGCTGGCGCGCCGGGCCGCTGTCAGCGAAGCGATTTCAGAAATGCCCATACAGTGGATGGCCCACGGACCTTATCTCCTCAAAGGCGTCGACGAGCCCGTGGAGGTCTTCGAGGTCGGCGTACTGGGTTTCGCTCCTCTTTCCGTTCCTCCCAATTCCGAAAAAGCGCGCCGGGCCGTAGCGGCCGGAGACGAGATGACTCTCGGTTGGCGGCCGGCTCCGGGACAGGAGATTCCGCATCGAGCCAATTGGATCGTGCGCGAAAAGCTCGGCGAAGGCGGCTTTGGCGAAGTCTGGCTCGCCTCTCACAAGAAGACGGCGGAAAAACGCGTCTTCAAGTTCTGCTTTCAGGCGGAACGGCTTCGAAGCCTGCGCCGCGAGGTGATGCTGTTTCGCTTGATGAAGGAAGCGCTGGGCAATCGCGATGACATTGCGCGGGTCCTCGACTGGCAGTTCGATGAACCTCCCTACTTCCTGGAATCGGAGTACACCGAAGGCGGCAGCTTTGCGGATTGGGCGGAAGGCCGCGGCGGCCTTCGCGAAATCCCATTGGTAACCCGCCTGGAACTGGTTTCACAAGTCGCAGTAGCGCTGTCTGCCGCGCACTCGGTCGGCGTGCTGCATAAAGACATCAAGCCGGCGAATGTCTTGATCGCTGAGGATACCCACGGCTTGCCAAAAGCTCGCCTCACGGATTTCGGAATTGGTTTGGTCCAGGACAAGGAACGGCTCCTTGAAAAAGGCATCACGGCTTACGACTTCACGGGAATGATGGCGCCCGAGGGCGAGGCGACGGCCGGCACGCACATGTATATGGCGCCGGAATTGATCGAGGGGAAGGTAGCTTCGGTTCAAGCCGACGTCTACGCCCTCGGCGTGATGCTGTACCAGGCCGTCGTTGGAGATTTCGGCCGCGCCCTCACATCCAACTGGGATCGCGACATTCACGATGACCTTTTGCGCGAGGACATCGCGGCGCTGGTCGACGGCTCGCCCGAACGCCGGCTGGCGAATGCCGCGGAAATTGCCGAACGCCTGCGAACACTGGAATATCGACGCGCCGCCCGTATCGAGGAACAGCGAAGCCGCGAGGAAGCCGCCGCTTCCCACCTCGCACTCGAGCGCGCGCAACGCCGCCGAAAGCAAATCACGGCGCTCGCCGCCGTCGCCAGCATTGTCATGCTCGTCGTGTCCGTCCTTGGTATTCAGGCTATCCGCGCCCGCAGCGAAGCCGACTTCCGGCGCGGCCAGGCGGAGGACTTGATCAGCTTCATGGTCGGCGACCTCCGCTCGAAACTCACTCCCGTCGGCCGCCTCGACGTCCTCGATGACGTCGGCAAGAAGGCCATGGACTACTTCGCCGCAATTCCGAAGAGTTCAGTGACGGATGCCGATCTGATGCGCCGCTCGAAGACGCTCTCTCAAATCGGCAATGTCCGAATGGCCCAGGGAAAACTGCCTGAGGCTCTGGAACTGTTTCAGGAATCGGTGACGATCGCTCAAGAGGTGACCTCAAGAAATCCCTCTGTCGCCGAGTGGCAGGTCGCGCTTGGCGAGAGCCACGGCTCGGTTGGTGAGGCGCTCCGCCGGCAAAGTGATTTCAATGGAGCGCTTGAGCATTTGCAGATCCGCATCGAGATTGCGAAGGCGCTCACCGCAAAGTATCCGGACAATTCCGAATATCAACTGGAGTTGAGCTACGCGTACGTCGACCTCGGTAGGCTTCAGGAAATCCAAAGCGATCACCAGGGCGCCGCCCTGCAAGCCTACCGGGAAAGCCTGGCGATCAAACAACAGATGGCGGCTCGCGACCCGGAGAACACCGGACGCCAGGTAGATCTGGCGGTATCGCACAGTAGCATCGCTCAGGTTCTGGACAAGCTGGGAGATCTGCAGGGCGCATTGAAGAGTTCCACGAACGAACTGGCGATTCGGGAAGCGCTTTCAATGAAAGATCCCCGTAACATGGATTGGAAAATCAAATTAGCCATGAGTCATGGGTCGATCGGTAGCCTTTTGCGAATCATGGGACAAAGCGAAGCGGCCTTGATGCATCTCCAAGCATACCGAAACATAACGCAGGAACTTACCGAACGCGATCCGGCCAATAACGCGTGGCAATGGGAGTTCGCGGTCAGCCAATTGAATGTCGCGTTCGCGCTTCTCCGCGTTGGCAGCCGGGATGATTCCGGGAGCCTGCTGCAAACGCCC
The DNA here is from genome assembly GCA_945861845.1 of Candidatus Sulfopaludibacter sp. SbA3. Taxonomy (GTDB): domain Bacteria; phylum Acidobacteriota; class Terriglobia; order 20CM-2-55-15; family 20CM-2-55-15; genus CAMBFR01. The sequence continues at coordinate 13,803 of CAMAWS010000022.1, forward strand.
ATGGCGTTTTTCGAACGCTACACAGTCACAAATCCAACCGCCACCGGCGGGAAGCTCATATTGGCTCAAATATACAGAGCGATTGGCGAATACAAGCTTTCGCAAGGAAATCCAGGCGGGGCAGTCGAGGCCCTCAGGTCTGCGATAGCGATCGTGGACGCTATGCTGCAAAAACGTCCCGAAGACGAGGATCTAAAACAACGATTGAGCAACTTTCAAAACGTTTTGGGAGAAGCTCTCGAGGCTGCTGGACGAAATGCGGAAGCCACTGCGGCCTGGACGAGAGCCGGGCTGCTGGTTGAATCGATGGTCCGTGGTTCATCCGATTGGAGAGTCCTCGCACCGTGGGCACGCAGCTTGATGCATTTGGGCCGCCTGCAGGAAGCCGCCCCTGTCGTCGAGCAACTCCTGTCCAGCGGATATCGTGAGAATCGCCTCCTCGATCTTTGCAAGCAGAAAGGTCTGCCGGTCTAGTACTTGCTCGATTCCCACTCAGGA
>CAMAWS010000023.1 GCA_945861845.1 Candidatus Sulfopaludibacter sp. SbA3
GTCTCTCTTCACAAAGTGCGCGGCGAACAACTCGCCCCGGTCCTGCTGCGATGTCTCAAGCTGCGTGCTGATCTCGTCCAGCCGGCCGACCTCGCGCTTCCTTGTTTCGATTTCAGATTGCTGCCGCTCGATGGCGCCCTGAAGCTGGAAATACTCGGAGCGGGCCGGACGGTGGAGGATCAGGAAGAAAAGGACATTGATCACGCCGGTTACTACCAGTAGTCCTGAGAAAAACAGCTGTTGCCGATGGCGGCGGCTCTTGAACTTCACTGGAGTATCGTCTCCGGAAAATAAGTGACGGTCAGTGAGACATTCACGTCCGACATGGGTTCAGGGTCGACTCTCTGCTCAATCGACAGGACGACATCGGCAAAAACCGGCGATTCCTCCAGAGCGTCGACAAATTGGGTCACGTCCCCGATGCTGCGGCCGCGCACATCGATCTGGACCTGGAGCGAGCCGTCGCGGGCGATGGCAGGGCGCAGGCTCAGGAGGTGCACCGTGTCGGGCACGAGGGTCTCAAGACTGGCAAACACGCGGGTCCAGGACAGGCTCTTGCGCGTAATCAGGCTGTTCAGGAAGCCAATCTCGCTGAGTTTAGCCGTGGCTTCCGGACGATCGAGTCTCGCCTGAAGGGCTGCCAGCCTCTGGCCGAGCGCTTCAGTCTCCACCCTCAGGTCCTGTTCACCACCGCGTATCCCGCCCGCCAGACTTGTGTATCTCGTGAAACTGACGACCTGCCAGACTGAAACCGCGCCAAGTATCACCATGAGCGCGCCAAGCAGGAAAGTTGTGGCGCGATGAGCCGGGAACGGCCGTGTTGAAAGGTTCAGATCAAAGTCGCCCATAATTACACCGCCGCCGACAGTTCAACGGCGCCCAGCGCCGGCTTGAACACATCGTCTATGGCTACAGGTTCCAATCGCCGGGCACGGAGGTTCAACCGCTCCTGGAGATCCGCCATCGATGCGCGAATTGCCGGGTCAGGCGCGCACACGGTCATTTGACTGAAAGCCTGGCCGTCGAGCTTATCCTGGTAATACAGCACCGTTTGATACACGGCGTCGTATAGAGATGCGCTCGTAACTCTCCGGTAGAACCGGATCCTGCGATTCTGAAAAACGGTCGTCGTCACGCAGTCCGCGGCAACCTTCAGGAACAGGGTGTCCTCGCCGGGTACGTGAAATAGATTCATCGCCGCCAGAGTGGAAGGAATCACAAAGCCCGCATGCAGTCCCATTCCTTCCATGAAGTTTTCATATTCCGCGATTACCGAGCGCGGCGACAGGGCAACCAGCAGCTCGGAGGGATCGATCAGGCGAAATGCCACCTGTGCGGTGTCCACATCAAAGGGAACCGTCTTCTTCAGCTTCCAGCGGATGAATGTGCGCAGTTCTTCCGGATCCGAGGGCAGATTCTCGGCGGTCAGAAAACTGATGCGAGCGGCCTCGTCGGGAATGACCAGGCCGATTTCGAATCCCTTGAATCCGGCCCTTTCCAATCCCTCGCGAACCGCCGGCTGCGCAACTCCGGGATTGCGAATATTCGCTTCAGTCAACGAGCCTGACAGGGACCCGGCCGGCAGGTCCACTGCCGCTCTTCCCAGGATCTTCGTCCGCTTTGAATCGACACCCGCGACAACTACCTGGCTGGACGTGAACTCGCACGCCCAAAATGGAGGTTGAGGCCGGAAAAATTCATACATCCTGTCGAACAGAGTCTTATTCAATGAAGGTAACCTTGTTGATTTCCTTAAGCGTCGTTATTCCGTCAAAAGCCTTCGAGAGCGCCGCATCACGCAGAAACGTCATCCCGGCATCGTGGGCGGCGCGTTTAATTTCCGAGCTCGGTCTCTTCTCGACGATCATCTCGCGGATGCGGTCCGACAGGTCAAGCAGTTCGTGGATCGCCGTTCTGCCGCGAAAGCCCGTGCCGTTGCAGTCCAGGCAACCCTCACCCTCATAGAATGTGAAGTCGCCATATTTCTTCGGGTCCAATCCGGACTCGGTAAGGACCAGCTCCGGATGCCGCACCGGCTTCTTGCAATTCGCACAGATCATTCGAACCAGCCGCTGCGCGAGGATGCAATTCAGGGCGGAAACGAAGTTGTACGGATCGACCCCCATGTTCAGGAACCGGCCCAGAACATCGACGACGTTGTTTGCGTGCACGGTCGTGAATACGAGGTGTCCGGTGAGCGCCGACTGAATCGCAATTTGGGCGGTCTCGACGTCGCGGATCTCGCCGACCATGATCTTGTCCGGATCGTGGCGCAGAATAGAACGCAAGCCGCGGGCAAACGTCAGCCCTTTTTTTTCGTTCACCGGGATCTGCGTAATGCCGCTGATCTGGTATTCGACGGGATCTTCAATCGTGATGATCTTGTCTTCGTTGTTCCTGATTTCCATCACGGCGCCATACAAGGTTGTGGTCTTGCCGCTCCCCGTAGGCCCCGTGACCAGCACCATCCCGTAAGGCTCGTGAATATACCTACGGAATTTCTTTAGATCTCCCTCAGAAAACCCTACAACATCAAGGTTTAGCGTCCTGAATTTTTCGCTGATGGATTCCTTGTCGAGAATACGGATGACCGCGTCTTCGCCGTAAATCGAGGGCATGATAGAGACGCGAAAATCGATGGACCGGCCCTTGTACCGGGTCCTGAACCGGCCGTCCTGGGGGATGCGGCGTTCTGAAATATCGAGTTCCGACATGACCTTGATTCTCGATATCACGGTTGAATGGTGTTCTTTCGCGATGGGCTCCATCGCATCCGTCAACGTGCCGTCGATTCGATATTTGACGCCGACCTCGGTATCGCGTGTCTCGATATGGATATCACTCGCCCGGCGTTCGAGCGCGGTAAAGATGATCGTATCGACCAGCCGGATCATCGGGCTCGATTCCGACTGCGTGATCTTCTCGATGGTTATGGTTTCTTCACCGGCCTCGTCTTCCCGAATAAGGTCAAGCTTGAAGCCTTCGGTCGCCTCCTCCAGCACACGCTGGGAAGATTCCGATTTCTTGAGCAATTCCTGGATTTCCCCAAGCGACGCCACCTTGATGGTGAGCGGCCGGGCCAGCAACGCCGAAACTTCGTCCACCATGATGAGATCGCTCGGATCCGCCATCGCGATGACGAGAGAATTTCCCTCAAGGCTCAGCGGGACGAAGTTATAACGGAACATGAAATCGACCGGTATCGACTTGAACAGCTCCAGGTCGAGGTGAATCCCCTTCAGATCGACCAGCTCATATCGATAACGCTCGGCAAGCTGCTGGGCGGTCAGCCGTACATTGATGTCGGTTACGTTTTTCATTATCCCGGAGGCGCTCCAACCGCAGAACGAATGCTAAAAATCGGCAAATAAAGCGAAATCAATACGATTGCCACGAATGCAGCGACGAATATCAAGATAATGGGCTCGACCCAGCTCAACAGCGCGGTAGAGCGGAGACCCACGTCTTCGTCATAAAAGTCGGCCACGTGATTGAGCATGTCTGGAAGCGAGCCGGTCTGCTCCCCGACGCGTATCATTTCCAGCGCAAGATCCGGGAAATGGCCGCTTGTCTCCAGGCTTTCGGATAGCGACTTCCCCTCGCTCACCTGAATGATCGTCGCGGCAATCGAATTCCCGATGACCCGGTTGCCAGACGCCTCCCTGGCAACCTCCAGGGCTGCAACCAGCGGAATGCCGCCCTGGAGCAGCGTGGAAAGCGTTCTTGAAAGCTGCGCCATGGAAAACATCATCCAGATGTTTCCCAATACCGGCGCTGTCAGCTTCAATTGGTCCACCCAGTTGTGTCCGCCAGCCGTCGAAGTCCAGATCTTGAGCAGGACTCCGATGCCCACCAGCAACGGCACGATCAGCACGAAGTTGCCCTGGATCACGGTAGAAACTGATATCAGGACACGAGTTGCGAGCGGCAAAGACGCGTTCAACCCTTCATAGAGCTCGGCAAACCGTGGGATCACAAAAGCCAGGATCACCGCGACCATCGCAATAGAAAGGACAATCAAGAAGGCTGGATAGATCAAAGAGTTTAAAAAACGTTTTCGGACCGTATGCAGCGTCTTTTCGTATTGCACGTACCGCGTGATGACTTCGACCAGGTTTCCGCTGCGTTCACCGGCAAAAACCGAAGCCGTATAGACAGTTGGAAAAACGTGCTGGGCTCGCAACGCCTCCGATAGCAACGCCCCCGAATAAACGCGTTCGCGGACCTCCTGCAGGTGTCGCCGCAACACGGGATTCCTCACCCGGTCCTTAAGAAGATCCAGGGATCGCAGAATCGGCAGTCCCGCCTTGATCAAGGCAATAAACTGCTGGTTGAAGAGGATGAAGTCCTCCGGGTTGATCTGCTCGGTCCGGGCACGGGGCCTGAAGCTCAGCGACCAACCCTTCGGGCGCACCGAAATCGGCAGAAACCCTTGCTCCTGAAGCCGGTGCCGGACTTCATCCATGCTCTGCGCCGAGAATACAGATCTCAAGATTTCGCCACTCGGCTTAGCGTATTTACAGACAAATTCCATATTATCCGGCGATGCTACTGGGTAAGGCCTTCCAGCACCTCAACTCCCGGCGGTATCTTGAAATCGAAAGTTGAGGATCGGAGGCCGGTATTGGTTCGGATATTCGAAAAAATGAATTCCGATCGCGACCCATCGGCGGATGAGAACGCCAGCCTGCGAACCTGGTAGTTCGTGGGATCGACCTCTATGACGATGTCGTCAATGCCGGTCTGCCGCCTGGGAATGAGACGCAGAACCTGGGTTCCAGCCAGAAACGGCTTTTCGCGGAGCATCTCGATCCGGGCAAACTCGTTGCGCAGGTTGGACCGTCCGATCAGGAACATCAGTGGAATCCGGTCATCCAGGCTTTCCTTCACGGCCTCCTTCATTACTTGCCGATCCGCAGGCGTATAGAAGTAGACCGTCTTGCCGTCGGAGACAAACAGTTTTTCCTCCGGATTCTTGTACTCCCAACGCGCCATTCGAGGTCTCATCAGATATAGATGACCCGATTCCTGCCGCTTTGGTTTGATTGGATCGTAATAAATCTGAACAAAATCTGACGAGAAGTCGCGCATCCGCCCGAATGTGGTGTCTACCCCATCGATCAATGTGTTCAGGTTCTTGTCCGGAACCGCAGGCGACTGTAGCAACGCCAACAAGATAGCCAGGTAATAAGACATGGTGTGAGAGTAAGCCAGATGTGCCGCCTAGATCAACGCCGGGGAAATCAGAGTGGAAATAGGGGAAATTAGGGACAGTGAGCTAATTCTTGGGTTACAGAATTAGCTCACTGTCCCTAATTTCCCCTATTTCCACCCTAATTTCTCTTTGATAAACATATTGGCGGGATCGATCGAGGCGGCCCGCTCATAAGCTGCGACAGCGGAGTCTTTCTGTCCGGTCTCCTCGAGAGATAAACCCCACATGAAAAGCATCAGGGCATCGGGATACGGGCTGTTGTCGATGGCTTTACGGTAAGTCAGCGCGGCCTGGGCCTTGGCGCCCTGCCTGTAGAGACAGTCTGCCATACGGCGAAGCGTATCCCCGTGCTCCGGATTAATCTGGAGCGCGCGGTTCAGGAGAGGAAACGCCCGGCTGCAATCGTTCGGCGTCGTGCGCGCGAGGGCCAGGGTCGAAAGCAACGCGGGATTATCCGGAAGGATACGGAGTCCCGTTTCGAGTTGCTTTTCGGCATCTGCACGGCGTCCCGCTTCGATTAAAGCAAAGCCGTATCCGAGTCTTCCCTTCGCGTTCTCGGGAACGACTCGAATCATGTTCTCGTAAAACGTGAAATCGTTTCTCCAAATGTAGTTGTGGCTCAGGCACAACATCAGCGCGAACAGGAACGCGCCCGCCCCGATGATTATTCGGTGCTCCCGGTTCCGAATTTCAGAGAATCCAATTCCGAGGGCAAGCGCTACTCCAAACAGCGGCAAATAGAGAAAGCGCTCAGCCATCAACACCGGAATGGGCAATATCCAATTGGAAACCGGAAGCAGGGCGATGATCGGAAACACCATACCCAGCGAAACAGCGGGATTGCGGCGCCTGTAAAACCAGGAGGAGAAGAGTGTCGCGAAGACAATCAGAATGCCAATCCACGCGTCCCGATCGAAAACGCCTGCGATGGGAATCGCATTAAAATCATAGTCGCCCGCAACGTCAACGGGCATGAACAGGAGCTTGCAGTACTCCAGGTACACGCGGCCGGAGGTCATCCATCGCTCGGCGAGCGACAGCATCCCGCCCCGGTATTGCTCCCGCGCCGAAAAGGCGAGCCCACCAAGAACCCAATATCGAAGGACCAGGTAGCCCGCTGCCACAACTGCTATCGCCGCAAAACGGCGCCATGCCGCGAGCACCTTCCTGAACTCGTTGCCCTGGGTCAGGAACATGTCGATCACAATGATTCCCGGAAAAACAATTGCATTCTCTTTCGAGAGCAGGCTCAGGGCGAACAATGCCGCGGATATGGCAGTTTGCCCGCGGCGAAAGAACAGCCAGGCGGAAAAAAAGAACAACGCGGCAAGCAGTTCATTCCGCCCCACGATGCCTGCAACGGCTTCCGTATGCACAGGATGGGCAACATAAATGACCATGGCCGCCAGCGCTGCAACGGGACGGCCTGCCAGGCCCCGCACAAGCAGGAACACAAGCCAGCCATTCAGGGCGTGCAGCAGCAGGTTGGTCAGCCTGAAGCCGGCTGGCCACAATTGCCAGAGAGCGTAATCTACCGAGAAGGAGAAGATAGTCAGGGGCCGGTAAACACCTCCCCCCTGTTCTTGCTTCCAGTAAGGCGCGGTTAGAAACTGCAGCGGACTGATGCTGCGAATGGCCGGATTCGCCACTACAATCGCCATGTCGTCGAGGATGAAGTCATTAGGTAACGAATTGGCGTAACAAAGCGCAACGACCAGCATCGAGAGGATCAGCGCGTTCTTTGTAGTTAATGTCATCATCCTGGTCGCCGCGGATTCTATGTTGCGGTCCTGAGAGGGTCAATCTTGAATCGAACGTCGGTAGCCGTCATCTGCCTCGTGCTCGCGTTCTGTGCCCAGGCGCTCGTAGCAATTCCCCGGCTTTCTGCCACAAGCGACGAAGGCGTTCATATCGCTGCGGGCTACAGCTATTGGCAGACACGCGATTTCAGGTTGAATCCCGAACACCCCCCTCTCGCAAAACTGATTGCAACCTTGCCGCTCCTGCTCCTGAAACCGGTACTGGATACCGCCGGACCGGCGTGGGCCAGCGGGAACCAGGCGGCTCTCGGCTACGATTTCCTGTACGACAACGAATCCGACCGGTTGTTGTTCTGGAGCCGCGTGCCCATGGTACTAATCGCTGCGCTCGGAGCGGTCGTTACGTTTCTCTGGGCTCGCGATTTGTTCGGAAATGCCGCAGGGCTTTGCGCCCTCACAATGTATGCGTTCTCACCTAATCTGCTCGCGCACAGCATGCTCGTCACTACAGACGGACCGCTGGCCACGTTCACGGTACTTACGCTGTACCTGTTCTGGAAGCAGCAGGCATGCCGCTCCTCGTTGAGCGATGCAGCCGTCGGCCTCGCGCTCGGCGCCGCTCTGGCCAGCAAGTTCTCGGGAGCGCTGCTGCCCATTCTCCTGACCGCTTTCGCGTGCGGCCGCGCGTGGCGATCCGACGATCGATTTGCCCAGGGCTGGAGAGAGCTTCGCGGATTGTTCATCATCGCAACCGCTTCGCTCATGGTGATCGAAGCGTCATACCTGTTTTCAGCCTCACCGTTTCTCTATTTTAGAAACGCGACTCTCGTCAACGCCAACCATGATCCGGATTACTTCTTCTACTTGAACGATCAATTGAAGCAAGGTGGATGGTGGTACTACTTTCTGCTGGCGTTTGCAGTCAAGGCGACCGTCTCCCTGCTGGTCCTTACTGGAATTGCGGCGCTGAGCGCTACGAATGGCCTGAGATCTCGATGGGCTGAAATCATTCTGACCGGCACTATCGCGGCTTATGTCGCGGTGATTTCACTCTTTGCGCATTCGCTTGGACTTCGCTATCTGCTGCCAATTTTCCCGCTCTTGTTTGTGTGGGTAAGCCGGGCCGTTCCCGATCTTATTGCTGGATTGCCCGGCCTCCCCGGCAGGGCCGTGATCGGCGCGCTGCTGGCATGGCAGGCGTGGGCCGGGCTATCCGCATTTCCAAATTACATTCCGTATTTCAATGAAGCCGCGGGCGGGACTGCGAAGGGCATCGATTTCCTCGACGACTCGAACGTGGATTGGGGGCAGGCCTTGAAGCAGGCGGCCCGCTATGTCCAGGAGCGCGGCTTGAGCAGGGTGACGATATATTCATTTTCGCCCCTCGATAATCCGCCGTACTACGGATTGCCCCCGAATATTCAAACCGCACAAGTGCCGAACCTGCTGTTGTTCAAGAAGCCGCAACCCGGCGTCTATATCATCAGCGCACACCACATTGCCCGCATGCGGCAGGTCGATCCGGCGTGGCGCTCCTATATACCGATTGACCGCATCGGTGGCTCGCTGTGGGTTTATTCCTTCTAATTTCGGACGGCTGTCCGTTGAGGCCGGCAGGCGCGCAAACGCATATCGAATGCAGATACACCGCGAGTGCTTCCTGTTCCGAGTGGCTGAGGATGCCGGAGTTCCGGCATCCTCAGTATCACGCGTGTATCACGCGTGTATCACACGAAGGATTATTGAACTGGCTGACTCGCTTGACCTGTTGGAGCCAGGGTCGTCGTCGCCGTATAGCGCACTACGCCGTCTGGTCCGCTGTAATATGCCCAACGGCCATTGTTGGTCGAAATTGCAGTTGCGTTAGACGTGAAATTTCCGGTGGCTGCCGTAATCGAGAAGCTGTATCCCGACACGCCGGTTGTCGTATTGGCGAAGCGAGAATCTATCAAGCCTGCGGTAATCAGGTCTCCGATTCCGCCGAAGAGTCCAGCGGCTCCAGTCAGATAGGTCACCTGCGCCGTGTTGATCGTTCGCAGGTTCGCAACTGCCGCCGATTCGTTTGCCGCCTGCCGGGAGCGCAGCAAACTAGGGATGGCAATCGTAGCGATGATCAGAATGATCGCCACCACTATCAAAAGTTCCAACAACGAAAACCCTTTGCTGTTTCGCATTAACAATATCCTCCGTATGACGAATTCAAATTCAATTTCACTGAACTGGTTGACTCTCCTGGCCCGCTGGGGCCAGCCCTGCTGTAGCCGTGAATCGGACAACACCATCAGGGCCACTATAATAGGCCCAACGGCCATTATTCGACGAAATTGCCGTCCCCGTTGCTGTGTACTGTCCGGCAGCCGTGGCAACCGCGAAACTATAACCCGATACGCCGGTCGTTGCATTGCTGAAGCGAGTATCTATCAGGCCTGCTGTAATCAGGTCTCCGATTCCGCCGTAGTTTCCGGCCGCTCCAGTCAGATAGGTCACCTGCGCCGTGTTGATCGTTCGCAAGTTTGCTACCGCCGCCGATTCATTTGCCGACTGCCGGGATCGCAGCAAGCTGGGAATCGCGATTGTCGCAATAATTAGAATGATCGCGACCACGATTAACAATTCCAGCAACGAAAAACCTCTGTTCTTCATGGAACCTCCCGTAAGTTATTGATTCTGTTGCAGGATTGAATATCGATGGCCCGAGTGTTCAAAAGATCAGGCCGAACCTGGTCAACCGGAATCAGTGTACTGAGCGGCTCCTGCCGACCACGCTGGCCCTTCCTGAGGCAAAGAGGCTTTTGCAATTGTGTACCCATAACTGAAAACGTTGATTCTGTAGGAATTTCAGTTTTGACCGGAGGAGATTGTCACAAAATTTGTCAGTTCGAATGCCGCAGAACGTCACGGCTGCCGGGGCCGCGGTTCCATCAGAGTCGACTGCCCCCTATATTGCCTGATTGCGCATGCCCTCGGCCCCGGTGTTAGAGTATCCGCCATGTTGAAGCCCGTAGGCATTGAGTCGACGAATCAGTTCGTCATCCTGCTGGCCGTGATTCTGCTCGTGGCAGTTACTCCTCTAGGCAGTGAAGCGACTCAGCCCCTGGTGTTTTTCGGCTACCGAACGTTGCTTTTCATCATCGTGATCCTGTCCCTGAGGGAGATACACGAGAAGCATGAATGGACGGTTTCCCCGATTTTCATTGCTCTGGCAGGCATCGCCCTGACTGTCATGTGGTTGTCCATCGTCCTGAATCCCGGCTCCTATTTCGAAGGAATGTACCGGTGGTACCAGCATCTGCTGTTTGGCGTCGCATTCATTACGTTGGGAGTTTTGAATTGGAACCAGGGAATGCGATGGAAGCAGTTCATCCTCGGGAGCGTGATTCTCATCGACGTGGTCTACCTCGCAATCGACCTGGCGAGCGGGCTCCGGCCGGTCATTGGCCCTTTTGCGAACCCAAACTACTTCGCTTCTTTCCTGCTTGTCGGTTTCGCAGCGAGCATGGCGCTCGTCTTCTTTCAAAGAACGCGGCTGTTACAGATTGCGGGCGCCGCCATTGCTCTCCTCCTCTTTTACGGAATGACACAGGCTTTCTCTCGCGGCGCTACCATTGCCGCCATAGCGATTGCCGCGGTTGCGGCAATGCGCATAGGCAGGAAATACACGATCGTGGCGGTCGGCCTGTGCCTTGCCGTCACGGTGGCCGCCAGTCCTTACCTGCTCCAGAAATTCCTCGATGCGGGCGACAGGGACCCATACAACTACATGCGCCCGCAGATCTGGATGGGCGCGGCCAAACTAATTGCACAGCATCCAATTCTGGGCGTAGGACTGAATCAGTTCGACGACGCCTCCAAGAAGTTCGCACCACCTGTTGAAGGGCAAATCGGACGCTTCATGAAGCGCCCCGGAATCGCCCACTCCGAGTACCTGCAGTACGCCGCAGAAATCGGACTGCCTGGAATGCTGCTGCTCTTTGCGACGGCGGGGTATCTGGTATTTCTCGGAATTCGGCGGGCGCAGACATGCCCGGCGGAGTTGCGAGTATTCCAGGAGTCTTCCATCTTGACTGCAGTTGGCCTGGGAACCCATGCGCTGGTCGACAACAACTGGAATGTTCCCGTTATGGCGGCGGGCCTGGTTGTCTTTTCCCTGGGCGACGTCTTGCCCAGGCGAATTCCGGGGACAGACTCCGAACTGCCTGCAGTCTGGAAGTTCGGAGTCTGTCCCCGGAATTCCTCCATGCGGGCGGCCGCGATCATGGCCGTACTGGCGATTTACGCCCACTCCACGGTTATTCCCGCTGCCGGACTTTACTTCAACGAGGCCGGACACCAGGCTTACCTGGCGAAGGACCTCGCCTCGGCAGAATCATTGCACCGCCTTGGAGCCGGAATCCTCCCGGGCTGCTCCATATGCCAGGACAATGTCGGCATCATCTACCTGGATCAATACTCCGCGAACCGCGAACGTCATTTGATCGACCGTGCAGAAACGTTTTTTTCACGCGCAATGAAGGCCCACAGCACTGCACAGGAACCCCAGCGGCACCAGGAGGCGGTCCTCATCCAGAGACTCACGGGCAACATCGAGAGCGATCGCGAGATTCATCTCAAGATCATCGATCTCGACCGCGAGATACTGAAGTCCGATCCATTCAATCCTTTCACCAGGAAGAACCTGGCGGAGGCGCTCTACAACGCCGGTTTCCTCGAGGAGGGTGAGCGCGAACTTCACGCTGCAATCGAGGTTGAGCCGAACTATGTGCCGGCCTACCTCCGGATCGCTGATTGGCTGGAGGGCGCCGGAAATACCGCGGAAAGCCAAGCCTATAGAGACAAGGCAGCCACTGTAGTCGCGAAATATGAAAGCATGACTTTAGTCGAACCCTACGAGGCGTTGCTGCTCGGCCGCTCGCAACCGGGATCATGAGCGAGACCAAACCAACCGTGCTCGGCCTGGCGCTGGTATCGATGTTCTTCGCGATACTGATGCCTCCGGAGGCTTATCCGGTGGGCAAGATGGTCGTGGTGCTCAGTTCCACCTTTGCCCTGTTTGCATTGCTTGAGGACCGAAAGGTGCCGCAGGCATATCTCCTCGGCGGTATAGGCGTGTTCATCCTGCTGCTGGCGCATTCGCTCTGGCTGTCCGTTGATGCCTACCGGTCCATCGAATTTCTTACCGTTCTATGGGCGTACTACTGCCTGCTTGGATTCTTCCTTTACGCCGGGCGCGATTCCATCACTTACGTTGCGGCCTCGGTAGTCGCCCTGTCGCTGATTGTGTCGGGCTACGGCATTTTTCAGTTTTTCTGGGGATTCGATCAGACATCTGCCCAACTGCTGGACTCGCCGGCCTCGCAAAGCTTGAAGGATCCGGCGCTCGCACTGCTGTCTACAGGACGCGTGTTCTCGACCCTGGCGTTGCCCGGAACACTCTGGGGATTTCTCCTCACGGCGCTGCCGGTGCATTTCGTCCTTTGGAATCGCAGCCGCACGCTCAACCTCGTTCTTGGACTGAGCTCTGTTCTTCTTCTCTTCACCGGATTCCTGACGCGGTCGTTCGGCTTCCTTGTGGGCCTGCTCGTTCTGGCCATAGCCTGGCTTCTGGTACACGGGCAGCAGGGAGCGTGGAAAAAAGTCGCGGCCATCATGACAATCTGCGCTATCACCGGCGGAGTGTTCTATTTCGCCCGCGCTACGGCATTTGCGGACGCGAACCCGGTCGAGCTTCGGTTCAAGAACTGGGTATCCGCCTGGAACGTGTTTGTTGTGACTCCGGCCGGCACCGGTCTCAATACATTTGGGGTTGTTTATCCGCAATACCACCTGCCAGGGGCAAACGAGACGCAGTACGCTCACAACACGTTGCTCCAATTGATGGCGGAGCTTGGCTACAGCGCCCTGCTCGCAGCAGTCGTTGTGGTCCTGCTGCTGGTTGGACGTGTACAGCGCGAATCGCTTCAGTCGTTTCAGCTGCCCCCGGGGCCAAGGTCCTATATCCTGCTGGCCGTCATCGCGTGGACCTTCCACCACGCGATCGATATCAATTTTTACTTTCCGAGTGTGGGCACGTTCGGAGCGATCCTCGTGGGTCTGCTGCTGGCGCGGCCAGGAACCATCGTCGCAAGGACATCCCGGGCCCTCTCTGCCATGATTTCTCTCATTGCGCTCGCTTCCGTGGTTTTCTCAGGCGCCGTGGCCGTGTCGGGTGAACTGGAGCATCGCGCCCAGATTGAAATTGAGAACGGCAATTCCGATGTTGCCCTTGAAACACTACAACTGGCGCAGAAGGTCACGCCGTGGAACTCCGTCCTGTTCGAACGGGCGGGCAATATCCTGCTCGAGTCCTATGTCAGGACGAAGGACCAAAACCTGATCGAATCCGCTGAAAATTCATTCCGGAGAGCGACCGAACTGAGTCCGCAGAAATCCGACGCCCATCTTGGGCTCGCTCTCTGCCTCTCGGCTTCGAACAAGCTCGATGCCGCCCTTGCCGAAATCCGCCTCGCATCCAGGCTCTATCCCGACAGCGAATACGTCCGCTCCGTCGCGAAACTTATGGAGCAACGGGTTCGATAACCCACACTGGTACTCCGGTTGCCTTATTACCTGCGTAGGTTCGATCTGGAATTCGCATGTTGCTGAAAATAAGTGGCAGCGCGTCAGAAATCCGGAAAATCGCCTGTGAAAGAGCCAATTATTTGAACAGGTAAAACAAACAATGAATCCGATCAACAAACCATCAGCGATGGCGCTACTCTGCGAAGCGACGCCGGTTGTAATACTCGCGGGAGGCAAAGGCACGCGCCTTCTGCCTTACACAACTGCACTGCCGAAGCCTTTGATGCCTGTCGGCGATTACCCCATTCTTGAGATTCTCCTTCGACAGCTTGCGACCCAGGGATTCCGGAACATCACGCTCGCGGTCGGCCACCTTGCGGGATTGATCCAGGCTTATTTCAAGGATGGAAAGGATTGGGGAATCGAGATTACGTACGCCCAGGAAACAACTCCTCTCGGCACGGCGGGACCTATTGCGCGGCTGCCCAAGTCCGAACGATCCACGCTGGTCCTGAATGGCGATCTGCTGACGACCCTGGATTTCGGAAGGATCGTGCGTTTCCACTACGAAAAAGGCGCCACGGCAACGATCGGAACAACGCGCCGGCGGGAAACCGTGCAGTTTGGCGTTATT
>CAMAWS010000024.1 GCA_945861845.1 Candidatus Sulfopaludibacter sp. SbA3
TCCTCTCTCCGAACACGGCCGTCTACGATCGCACAACCAAATCCGACACGTATCGCGCGATGGGCATTCGAGAGCTGTGGCTCGTCGATATCGAAGCGAAAGAAGTGGAAGTGCGATCCTTTGAAATCGGCAAGACGGCGGTCTACAAGGTCGCCGACGTCCTGCGCTCCGAAGTTTTACCTGAGATCGACATCCCAGTTACCGCGCTTTTTGCTTAATACCGAACGGCAAACCAGTAACCCCGCGCGATCCGAATCGGGTTTGCTGCGTCGCTTCAGCAGCCTAAAGCACGCAGTTGCGGCCGGCGGTCCTTTTGTTTTCCATTGATTAGGCGGTGATGCGAATCGGGTCCTGACCTGTCTCTTCCGGAAGTACACTCATAGGAGCGACCGGCCCACAATTGGAGGAAATTTCATGAACCAACGGGCGTCGGTCTATGTTCACTTGCTTCTGGGCTACGATCATCCGGGGAGTGACCCCGAAGTAGCAACCAAAGATGGCCCCACGTTCGCTATCAACGGAAAGATCATCTTCGCGCCGCAGACTATAGAATTCATTGAATGGAAGTCTGGCCAACTCCGTGCCATGCAGATCGTCGAAGGCAGTATCTACTACGATAACGTCTATTTTCGCTTGTGCTCTGTTGCCACCGCTAGAGAAACATCTCCCACTCTGTTTGATCCAGAGCTAGCAGACTGGAATCGTCGGCAGAATTGGTCTGAGGAATATCGTCGCGGACGAGAACATCAAAGCAAATACGCCCAGCTCTCCGATAAGGAACGATTTCAAAAGGTCGCATCACTTCTGGAATCGTCCATCGAAGACCGTCTCGGATTGCTTCGCACACTCGACGAGTCGGAGCGAGACTACCTTTTGACGTCAGATATCGATGATCAGATCGCCCATTGGGAATGGATCCGTCAGGAGTTGATCGAGTTGAAATCAGCGGAATGAATTATCCAATCGCGTGCTTCGAGCCTATGAATACGTTCTTCCGGTGATGCTCCAAGAAGGAAGCATCGGGCTGGAACCGTCTAGGCAGGATTAATGACCGGCCCTCTCGGTCGAAGAACTCCTGCTGCAGCGCGGTATTCGGCAGGTATTCCTTCAGGATAGAACTGAGTAGAAGGCGTCCATTTGCATCGAAGGCGATGAGACCTCGGTCAAACGCCCTGTCGAAATGCGCCACCAAACACAAACCATTGGCGGGGTTCACGCGATGCGCTGGAAAACTCTTCCATGGAAGAATGTGGCTCGCGACAAGTAAGGCTCGAACCGGATTGCCGGTAATGCAGCACTTGGATTCATACGATGCAAGAACCGTTCTCCTGAAAAAACTCTGGAGCAAACGTACTGAACCTAACCGAATGCCTTCGGTCTGGGCACCCTCGAAAGACTGGTCCGCGTCTTCGTATTCTTCAACGTAGTCCTTTCCGGTAATGGGAAGGCTTCTTGCCAAGTTGCGGATAATCCGCTCGCTCTCCAGTGCCACTTCACTCCCGTCTTCGCGAAACTCCTTCCAGATCTCCCGATCGGCGGCACTCACACGGGATAGTCCCTTCACTCCTCTGGCCTTGTGGAACGGATCAAGCGACGCGAAGTTGACGAGCTTCATTGCGATGCTACTCGGGGTTCGGTCGAGCTTCTCTGCGATTTCGATGATCACCCGGTTCCCCTTGTGCAGTTGGCCGAACGGAAGTCCGCAATAGAGATTGAGGACGATGATCAATTCTTCGCGAGTCCACGCTTTGGGCATGCTTGGCTCCTTGCAGGATGAGAATACGACTCCCTACTTGTCATGTCATCTCCAGTCTTGGAGTGTCACCGCCCTTTTGCGCAGGTACGATCTCGGGAATTCATTCGACGCTGTCGTCTCTCATTTTCCTTCTTCGAAATCCGCCCCAACAAGATCCCCTCTCCTATGCGCTCTGAGGCCGCAACCAGTGCTGCACATGGCGTTTTCCGCGTGAACCCTTCAGGCATACAAGGGCGGCGAATCAGTCCAAATCGAGTCAGGTTTGGCGCGGTTTGTCGAGTCGAAGGACCGAGGGTCAGACGATTGAAGGACAGGGAAAGGAACTGGAAAAGCCGGCTTCGGCTTGTTAACGAGTTTCCCGATTCTTGAGAATATTCTTCACGTTTCGCTTGGCGTGCAGTAGGGCGACGATTTCCAGCGGAGTCTTTAACCGGAAGATGATCAGGTACTGGTAAGGAAACGCTCGATAAAACAGTACAGGAATACTGGTCAGGTCTTGTCGCTTGTGACCCAAGCCGGGACTTTTTGAGAGGAGCGCGAAGTCATCGAACAACTTGGATTCAACATGGTCCGCGAACTCGACATTCGCTTCATTCGCCAGGTAACTCCAAATCTCGAAGATGTCATCTTCGGCCTCTGGCGAGAGAATGAAACTGTTCATCCGCGCTTGTGCCCGGCCTGCCAGTCCGTTTTGCGGCGCTGAAGGCGCGCGTGAGCGACGTCACCTGAAACACCTTCGCCGCGATCCAGTTGGGCGACGCCACGGGCGATCTTCTCGTTAATCGCAACCTTGTTGGCGGTAAGCCATTCCGCCTCGGAATCTTGTGAAGCAAGGGCGTCATGGATGACTTCCTCAACGCTCCTGAATGAGCCGGTTTTCATGCGCTTTTGAATTAGCTTCTTGTCTTCTGGTGTTAGTGAAATTGCCATACTTTGAATCTATGCCATGCCAAACGGACGGTCAAGTCCTGCCGCAACTAGGCGGTTCCTCGCGAGCTCGGTATTGGGCGGCAGTGGCAGATGGTACTCGGAATTCGGAGTCTGTCCCCAAGATTCCGTCATGAATGACAGGATGTCGCGGCCTGCTGCCGCAGCAAGGTCAAGTTGTCATCGAATCGAGGTCATGCAACTGGGTTCAACGTTGCGGTGCAAACAGTTAATGGATGGCAGAGCACTTGCAAACCATCACCCGATTCTGAGGGAAAGCTGGGCCTGATACGCGCTGAAACTGGAAATGTTCGTGACCCTGAATTGAGGCGGCGAAGTCAGCCGGGCCCGCCCCGGGCGCCTTTGCCGAGGTTGCAGCAGCCCATGTTGAGGGAGGAATCGAGGGACGGAGGAGGGCTTGAGACATGCTTAATAAGGAGCAAAACGATCTACTGACACGAACCGGCCCGGGCACGGCCATGGGCCGGTTGTTCCGCAGCTACTGGATTCCGGCGCTGCTGGCTGAGGAACTGCCGGAGAACGACTGCCCGCCGGTGCGGGTGAAACTTCTATCGGAGCAATTGGTGGCGTTCCGCGATACGAATGGCCGCTACGGATTGATCGACGAGTTCTGCGCCCACCGCGGCGTTTCACTCTGGTTCGGCCGGAACGAGGATTGCGGTCTTCGCTGCCCATATCATGGCTGGAAGTTTGATGTCACTGGCCAGTGCGTTGAAATACCGTCTGAACCGGATGGAATTGGGTTCGGCGCGAAGATCAAGGTGACGTCGTATCCGCTGATTGAACGGGGTGGCATTTTATGGACCCACATGGGACCGCCGGAAGCACGGCCGCCGCATCCGGAATGGGAATTCGCCACGGTGCCACGAGCGCAGTCCATTTCGACCAAGCGTATTCAGGAATGCAACTGGCTTCAGGCCCTGGAGGGTGGGATCGATTCCAGCCATGTCTCGTTCCTGCATCGCAGCGAACTCGAGACTGACCCGCTGTTCAAGGGCGCCGGGGGCAATAAATACAATCTTGCCGATCTGCAGCCGGTGTTCGAGATTGTCGAAAGCCCTGGCGGGCTGTATGTCGGCGCGCGCCGTAACGCGGAGAACGGCAATTACTACTGGCGGATCACGCAATGGGTCATGCCGAGTTTTACGATGATCGCGCCTCGCGGAAACCATCCAGTGCACGGGCACTTCTGGATCCCGATCGACGATGAAAACTGCTGGGCCTGGAGCTACGAGTACCATCCGACCCGGCCATTGTCAGAGACCGAGTTTGCGGCGGTGCGCGCGGGCAGGGGCATTCACGTGAAGTATGTACCCGGCACTTATCGCACATTGGCGAATAAGGACAACGACTACCTGATGGATCGCAGGGCCCAAAAGGCGGGCTTGACCTACAGCGGGGTCGAAGGCATCGCCATGCAGGACGCCTCGTTGCAGGAGAGCGCGGGGCCGATTGTCGACCGCAGTAAGGAGCACCTGGTATCGACTGACAGCGGCATCATCATGGCCCGTCAACGATTGCTCCAAACCGTGAAGTCTCTCGCCGACAACAGCATGACGAGGCCGCCCGGCGCCGATCCGGCGCACCAGAAGGTGCGCTCGGCGTCCATCATCCTGCCGGCGGATCAACCGTTCAAGGACGGCGCCCGCGAAGCGCTCATTGCCCGTCCTGAAGTTGCGCTCGCGTCTGTCTGAGGAAACATGAGATTGATCGAGTGTGCCAAAGAAGAGCCGGTTCTTGAACGGGCCAATCAGAACTGAAAGCGCAAACCGGCTTCGATTTCCCTGGGATCCCCGGCGTTGGTCGATCTGCCAAAGTTCGAAGACGTCATGACGCCGGAAGGGGTGCCATAGTTCGGCCTGTTGAACGCATTGGTCATGTTGATGAAGACGTTGACATTCGTTTGCGAGCCGCTGTTTCCCTGTCCGCCCCCGAAGAAGAATGCCTTCGATATGTTGAAATTAAAGTTCATAAAGTTCGGGGTCGGCGTGTTGTTTCTCTTTCCACCGCGCGGCCTGTCATTGACGGAAGTGTCCTGATTGTCGTCCTTGCCTGTCGTGATCGTGTATTTGCGGCTGCTGGCGAAGTTCATGGTTCCGGTGAGGAACAGTCCCAGTGGCAGGCGCGCGTTCGCCGTGGTATTCAACTGGTGGACCGGCTGCGCGCCGTTAGCCCAGTCCGCGCGCAGATTGTAGCTGTCTGACGGCAGGCCATCGGCCGCGAAGCCAAACTGGCTGACGTTGCTATTGTTGTTGCCCGGGTTTTGTATGGTATCGGTCCAGTTCACGGTCGTGATGTAGTTCCCCGACAAGTTGAATATGCTGAATCGCTGGCGGAAGTTGAGCCGCAACGAATGGAACGTTTCCGATCCCGTCGATTCCATATTGATAATGTTGCCGCGATCGGCCTGGGGACGCGCGCAGACGGCGCTGGATTGTTCCGGCCTGCACGAAGCCGGAGTCGGCGATGTGAGGTCCAGCGGAGCATTGAGATTCCTGAATCTGAAGCGATGAAGCTCTCGGCTGAAATCGTAGCTGGCGCTGACGAACAGGTTATTCAGGAACGTCCTCTCGTACGAGATCATCGCCACGGACTCGTATGGCGACGAAAATTTCGGATCGATGACCTTTACCGACGGCCTATTTCGCAGGGTTCCCGCTATGAACGGATCCGGATAAGACGGGTTGTCGATAATGATTTCGTATTGCGGATAATCCCGGTCCGGGCTCTGCTTGAGGTGGTCGGCGATCTGGAAGTGGCCAATCCGCTGGTGAAAAATGCCCGCGCCGGCTCGAATGACAGTGGCGCGGCCGATGGCGTAGGCAATCCCGATCCGGGGATCGATGTTGTTATGGTCGCTCATGTTCGTCTGGACTTCGTAACGGACGCCCGACATCAAAGTAAAGCGTGAGGTCAGCTTCAGATCGTTCTGGAAGAAAAAGCCAAGATCCCATTGGCTGAGCTCCATCAGAGGATTGCCGCGATTTACCCGGAAATTGAGCGGAGTGCCCGCCACGTAGGATTCCAGGCTGGAAAACGTAAACTGGCCGGTGAAATTGGTTTCCTGAAGCTGACGAAGCTTTCGATATCCGCCTTCCATGCCGGTCTTGATGGTCAGCGTTTCCCCGAGTTGCGTGTAGAGATTGGAAAATTCGTAGTTCTTATTGACGTTATCGCTCCGGTTCTGCGCGCCACCGGACGAGAAGGTGTCGGTCACATTGATCCGAAGCCCCTCGGTTAGTGGAACCGTCTTGTTACGGTTCGCGTTGTAGTTGAAACGCGTTTCATAAATTCTTTCAGGAGAGAACGCAGAAAACTGTTTGACCTCGATGTTCCAATTCCCGCCGCTGTTGTCCGCCGCCCGGTCGGGCATGACGAATCCACCGACTCCCTGGTTGCGATTGGTGTTGGAGCGCTTGCCTGCATTGAAGCTGAGCGAGTGGCTTTCCGACAACTGGAGCGTGTTGCGCGTCTCGAGTCCTCTGAACGTGCTCGGCCGCGTAATGCCGAGCGCGAAAATGCCATTGGGTAGTGTCGCGCGGATCGTGTCGACGTTCTCGGACCGATTGATGTTCATGTTGATACTGCTGGTCAACCGGCCCGGAATGACCGGCCCGCCGATGTCGAAGCTGATCTGACGTTCCTGATAGGGGGGCTTGTTAGCGGCAAACCGGCGCCCCGCATTGAGAGATTCGTCCTTGAGCAGCACCTGGGCATTTCCGTGAAACGCTCCCGCTCCTCCGCGCTGAATGACCTCGGCGCCGCCCTGCCCACCAAAGTTGCCGCCGCGGTTGTTGTTATTGTTGTTGAAGTTGCCGCCACCGCCGCCGCCACCGCCAAAATTATTATTGAAGTTGCCGCCGCCACCGCGGTTTCTGTACTGGTTGTCCTCGGCGGTGAAGGGATTGTTGTTGATGCGGACAAATTGCGTCTGGCTCTGCTGACGCCGTGCAGCAGCCTGGCCAGGAAGGGAAGTTTCGGCCGCCGAAGCGGCAAGTGTCGTTTCCTGATAACGTCCCCAGATTGCAAGCTGTTCCGGAGTCAGGTAATCCTGAAGGCGGCCGAGAAATTCGGCGCGCATCCACTGGATGGCATCGCGAAGACGATCGGATTCCTGGCCGCGCGTCGGGCCGGAGCTGAAATCCATTAAATTACCAAACAGGTCTTCAGAGGCCTTGCGGCGATCTTCCATCATCAGCGTGATCGCCTTTTCCTGGTCGTCTGTAAACGGAAGGTTGGCGTCCCCGACAACCTTCTGAACTTCAGCTTTCAGTTGCGCCAGAGGGTTTTCGGCTCCCGTAACCGCATCCTGGGCGAACAACGGGGAGGCCAGCATCAGAACAATAAGAACAACACTCAAATGAACTACCTCAAATATGACAAATTGATTCCAACTGCAATGGACATAATCCTATCAAAGATCATGCTCCAGGTTATCTGTTATGTCTAAAATCGCAGGGGAGAATACGGCTCGATCGGCAGTTCCGGATTTCGCTCGTCGACCAATGCAGCCATGATCGAGGCCGTAATGGGAGCCAGCAGGATGCCGTTACGAAAGTGACCTGTAGCGTAAAACACACCGGGTACTCGCGACCTGCCGATGATCGGGAGGCCATCCGGGGTTCCAGGCCTCAGGCCGGACCACATTTCCTTAATGGGAAACGAACCGACATGAGAAGAAATTGCCTGTGCCTTCGAGAGCAGTATCCCGATCCCGGCTGCGGTAAGGCTTCGATCGAAACCTGCGTCTTCCGACGTGGCTCCCACAACGAGTTCGCCATCCGGGCGCGGCACGAAATAAGCGTTATCCCATCGAATCATGCACCGGAAGGGCTGGCCTGCAGTGCTTAGCGACAGTATCTGTCCCTTTCGCGGGCGCACAGGCGCGGGAGGATCCAGCCCCTTGAGCTCCGAAGTCCAGGCGCCGGAAGCGACGATGATGGTCTTTGCCTTCAGTTCCTCCGTGGCGATGCGGACGACTCCCTTTGAAACCTCCTCCACGCGCGCGGCACTGCGAATCTCCACGCCGCGGCGGATGCATGACTCTTGGAGCGCCCTGACAAGCCGGCGGGGCGTTACCTGAAGGTCGTCGGGAAAGAAGAGCGCTCCGTGCACACGAGCTGTAAGGAGCGGCTCGACAAGGCGAAGCTCGTCCGGATACAGGAACTCGACGTTGGGACTCCACTGCCGCTGCAGCTCGTATCTGGCTCTCAGGGTCTCGGGAGTATCATCCGGCATTCCAAGGTGAAGCGACCCGTTCGTGGCGCACCCGCAATCGATGCCGGTCTCCAGAACTAGTCCATCCGCAAATCCTCGATACATGCGCTGGCTGGCCAGGCAAAGTTCGAGAAATGGGCCACCGGAATCGGCTTCGCTCAGCGCCGAAAGCATCCCGGCGGCGGCCCACGAGGCCCCTTCCCCGATGCCGCTACGATCCACGACCAGCACGGATCTTGACCGGTCTGACCGCAGCTCGCGCGCGATCGCCAAGCCTATGGCGCCGCCTCCGATAACGATCACATCGTGCATGGCGTTCATGTTAACCTACGGCGCTCATGATTCGCGCGCTCATCTTTGACTTCAACGGCGTGATCGCGGATGACGATCCGATACACATGCGGGCATTCCGGCAGGTGGCTGAAGAAGAAGGGATCACCTTTACCGATGAAGAGTATCTCGACGCCTACCTTCCCCTGAACGACCGCGATTGCTTCAATACCCTGTTCGGTAAAAACGCCCGGCCGCTCTCACCGGAAAAGCTGCAGGAGTTGATACAGCGCAAGAGTCATCATTATTACCAGGCTATCAATCAAAAGTCAGTGCTCTTCCCTGATGCTGCCGGAGCAGTCCGGGCGGCGTCAGGACGATACCCGCTGGCGATCGCTTCCGGCGCGCGGCTCGACGAAATTCAACACATCCTCAAGCAGGCTCATCTCGAGACGTGCTTTGTGGCGATAGTTGCCGCAGAAGATGTCGAGCACGGGAAACCCCACCCTGAGCCGTTTCTCATGGCTCACCAGAGACTGAAGCAGAGCCATGGGGCGATAACCGTTTCCGAGTGTGTAGCCATTGAAGACTCTGTTGGTGGTATCGAAGCAGCGCACCGCGCAGGCATGCGATGCCTCGGCGTAGCCCATTCGTATGGCCCGGAGCGGCTCCTGGCGGCCCACGCGGAGTGGGTCATCGATTCGATTTCAGATTTCGTATCCTGGATGAACAAGGTGGCGGAATGAGTTCGCGGTCACGCCGGACATTCAATGAGCTGGTGACGTTGCCGGATAGCGCGATTCCGCTGGCAGAATCGGCGCTGCTCGTGGCCTGCGAGGAGTACCCCCAGCTTGAAATCGGGCCGTACCTCGACAAGCTCGACAGTATAGCCATGGCGGCGCAGGAGCAGTTGCGCGGCACGGACTTGCCGCAGGAAAGAGCCGCCAAGATCAACTCCGTCCTGTTCGAAACGTTTGGATTCCGCGGCAACGCCGAAAACTACTACGATCCGCGCAACAGTTTCTTCAATGACGTTCTCGACCGCCGCATGGGAATCCCCATCACGTTGTCGGCGGTATATCTCGAGGTTTCACGCCGGCTGAACTTCCCGATTTCCGGCGTGGGCATGCCGGGACACTTTGTCGTCCGCTATGCGGACCACGAGCAGGAATTCTTCCTGGATCCGTTCAACCAGGGAGCAATCCTGACTCGAGACGACTGCCGCGCCCGCATCCACGGCATGTATGGAGATTCCCTACCCTATTCTGAACGCCTGCTTGAACCCGCAACGAATCGGGAAATTCTTCTGCGGATGCTGAACAACCTGAAGGTCATTTATCTGAAGGCACAGTCCTTCGATAAGACCCTGGCGATTGTCGACATGATGCTGATGGTTCACCCCGACGACAACGACCAGTACCGCGATCGCGGCCTGCTCCACTTCCAGCTCCACCGGTTCGAGGCCGCAACGCGGGATTTCGAACGGTATATCAAGAGCCGCGCCGACGCTCCCGACCGGGATGCAGTCGAAGACCACCTGAAAGAACTCCGCAGGATCCAGGCGATGATGAATTAGGATTGTGATTGTGCGCGGTCTGTGACCCCACACCATATTCCAGGTTCGACATCAAATGAGAAATCAGATTCGGGATGCCCGGCGGGTCGTCGTCAAGCTTGGGTCCAACTTATTCTTCGACGGTTCCGGACAACTGGCCCTTGGAAGGATCTCCTCCCTCATCGGAGACATTGCACGGGCGCATCTTGCCGGACGCCAGGTAATTGTGGTCTCTTCGGGCGCGGTCGCGCTTGGCGAGAACGCCATCAAGACCTCTCAGGCGAAATTGCCTGCGTCGTCGCTCGTCCAGAAGCAGGCGCTCGCCGCGATCGGCCAGAGCAGGCTGATGAATCTTTACGAGCGGGAATTCGCCACGTACGGCATAACGCCCGCACAGGTCCTGTTGATCGAGGAAGATTTTTCGAATCAGACGCGCTATCTGAACCTGCGGAACACCCTGCTGACCCGTCGCGACATGAGAGTCATTCCGGTCATCAATGAGAACGACACGGTCTCAACGACGGAGCTCGAGGCTACCGATCGAAGCGTGAGCTTTGGCGATAACGATCAACTTAGCGCGCTCGTGATGAGCAAGCTCGAAGCCCAGGTTTTAATACTGCTTTCCGATGTCGATGGCCTGTACAGCGTCAATCCGCGTGAGAATCCGGATGCTCAATTCATTCCCGACGTTCATGACATCACGCCAGACATCGAAGCGCTCGCCGGCAACAAGTCCGCGCGGGGCCGGGGCGGCATGTCCACAAAACTCAATGCCGCGCGCATAGCGATGAGTTCCATGGGCATGGCGATCATCGCCAATGGGATGAAGGAAGGCGTGCTGGCCCGCGTGCTAAGCGGTGAAACTGAAGGCACGCTGTTCGCGGCGAAATCCGATAGCCAGTAATTCACCACACGCGATAACATTGCCTTCTTGATCCCCTTAACTTAGGGGAGCTCAGGGCCGGATTCACCATGAGCGGCTGCGAATGCAAGCCCGATAGGGCGCAGCCATAAACCTATGAGCGAGATACGAAAACAGGCAGAAAACGCCCGCCGGGCATTCTTCAAGCTGTCGACCGACGCCGACCGCACGAGAATTCTCATCGAAATGGCGGCGGCGCTGCGTGGCAATGCCGGGTTGATTCTCGAAGCGAATGCCAAAGATCTTGAGAACGCAAGGGGCAGTCTCTCGCAAGCTCTTTACAAACGGCTCGTTCTGGACGATGCCAAGCTGCGTGACGTTGTCGACGGCATTGAGCAGATTGCCGCGATGGACGATCCTCTCGGCCGCGTACTCTCCGAAACAGAACTTGATGATGGCCTGATTCTTCGCAAGGTCCAGACACCGATTGGAGTTATCGCGGCGATTTTCGAATCCCGTCCTGACGTCGTGCCACAGATCGCTTCACTCGCCATTCGAACCGGCAATGCCGTCCTTTTAAAGGGGGGGCGTGAAGCGATCCAGACAAACGCCGTGATGGGAAGCGTGATCCGCGGCGTCCTCGATCGTCATGGCCTGGCAGATGCAGTCCAGGTGCTTTCCACCAGGGAAGAAATTGCCGAATTGCTTCAAATGGATGACCTGATCAGTCTCGTCATTCCCCGCGGCTCGAACGACATGGTGAGGACGATTCAGAAAAGCACAAAGATACCGGTACTGGGACACGCAGATGGCATCTGCCACGTATTCATCGACGAGTTTGCCGATATCGAAAAGGCGGTTCGAATCACCGTCGATTCGAAGGCGCAGTATCCGGCCGTGTGCAACGCGGCAGAAACTCTCCTGGTTCATAAGAACTTTCCGGCACTGGACCGCGTCACGAGCGCCTTGAAGGCGGCTGGCGTTGAACTTCGTTTCGAATCCGGATTCGGCGAGGAATTTTCCGACCTCATCATGGCTGTAAGGGTCGTAAACAGCCTGGAGGACGCGATTGACCACATTCACAAGTACGGTTCCGCACATACCGACGCCATAGTTACCGAAAACGAATCCAACGCGCGGCGGTTTCTGGACCGCGTAGACTCGGCCAACGTCTTCTGGAACGCCTCGACCAGGTTTGCCGATGGATATCGTTATGGCTTTGGCGCCGAAGTCGGTATCAGCACGAACAAGACTCACGCGCGCGGCCCGGTAGGCGTCGATGGCCTCCTTATTTACAAGTACCAGCTTATCGGCAGCGGCCATATCGTCGCCACCTACGCGGGCGACAATGCGCGTCCATTTCTTCATCGCCGCCTGAAGTAGCTCAAATTCCACGCCTTAGTGCTAGAATCCGCTTCCCCCCCTGTAGAATGTACGAAAGGATACATAATGCCTGTCGCGGGACGTTCATTATTCAAGGCTGCAATGTGGCTGATGCTGGTCAGTTTCCTAGCTGAACCCGCATGGTCCCTGCCTGTGTTTGCCCGGCGATACGAAACTTCATGCACCACCTGCCATGTAATGATCCCGAAGTTGAACGCGTTTGGCCTCGCTTTCCGTAACAACGGCTACCGCATTCCCTCAAACGACGAGCGGATGCTCAAGACTTCCGATATTTCGCTGGGCGCACCGGCCTGGAGAACCCTGTGGCCCAAGGCCGTGTGGCCGGGCGCAATTTCAGGAATGCCTCCGGTTGCGGTGCGCGTAATGCTTGATACAAACATTCGTCCATCTGCTCCCGTGAATGTCAATTTCGATTTCCCTCAGGGACTCGTTGGTTATTTCGCCGGACCCGCGGGCGATTCCTTCTCGTTCTTTGGAAATGTCTTCCTGCAGGGCTCCAACAACGCCGTCTTTCTGGATCGCGCTTACGGGCAATTCCGGTTGTTTCGCGAAACGGCAGGGCAAAACTGGCTCACGGTGAAAATTGGCCGCATCGACACTCGGGCTGAGCCCTTCTCAAACACATTCAAGCGCCTTACCGCGCAGAACTTCAATGTTGGCGACTACCGCCCCGCGGCCAATACCATGGCGCTTCGCGATCATGACGCAGGTATTGAGCTCTGGGGAGCAGCAACCGGGCCGAACAATCGTGGCGGCATCGAGTATGCCGCCGGCGTCACACAGGGAACTGCGGGCAGGCCCGAAAACAACAATTTCAAAGACTACTACTGGACCGTTTCCTACAAGGTTGGCGGTCTGGGTGTGGTGGGTTCGCGTACCGAGCCAGCCGAGGTTACCAGCCCGGCCGAAGGATACAAGGAGACATCCGTCGGTTTCGGCGGGTTCATGTATATCGGAAAAGGCCAGCCGCCATTGGCGGGCGTGAGTGAAGACCGTTACCGGCGCGAGGGCGTGAAGGTCGATGTGTCGGTCCAGAATTTGAACGTGTTCGCCGCGGCGGTCCGCGGAGAAGACCAATTAAGGGGGCCCGCATCGTCGACCCTTAAAACCAGCGCGCTCTTCGCCGAAGCGGACTACCAGGTTCTTCCGTGGATCATGCCGATCCTCCGTTTTGAAAAGACCAATTACTCGGACGGTCGTCGAAATATCGTTGCTCTTATTCCCGCAGTAAGCGTTCTCCTGCGCGCCAATGTCCGCGTACTTGGGGAGGCGCGCTATTTCAACCGGGTGAGCCAGACCGCCACGGCCAGGACGGGCCTGAATGAAGGCCTGGTGCGCCTGGAGTTCCTCTTTTGAAGCGTCCTGTTAAAGGTCTCCGATGGAAGTGACGATAAAACGACCGACCTTACTACTCATTATGATTTCTGTGTTGCTTGCATTTATCACTGCCGGGCTGGCGGCCGGCCCCGCCGATGGCACAACGATCCAGGGACAAGTCATTGTGCGGAACGCGCGCGACAACGCCGACGCGATCATCTATATCGACAAAATACCCGGCAAGGTTTTTTCCCCGCCGGCCACACCAGTCGTTCTGGACCAGGTAAACCTGACGTTCACACCGCATGTCCTTCCGGTCCTGGTGGGAACAAGAGTCGCATTTCCAAATCGCGACGAAATACGCCACAACGTTTTCTCGCCAACCACGAATTCCAAGTTCAACCTTGGCACCTATCCGCGCGCGACCACGAAGTATTACGTTTTCGAAAAGCCCGGGCCCGTGACCTTGCTGTGCAATGTACACGCCGAAATGTCGGCGTATGTCATGGTCACCGAAACGCCTTACTTCGCTACTACCGACAAGACCGGTAAATTCACAATTCCGGACGTTCCGCCGGGGAATTACGTGCTGAAGGCGTGGCACGAAAAGTCCAAGCCAGAGAGCATGGAAATCGAGGTCCTGGACGGTCAGCCATTGAACGTGCAGTTTGAACTGCGCAGATAAACAGCGATGAACCTGAAGCAAAAAACTCTTTTCTTCGTGGCGCTGAACGTGGCGGGATTG
>CAMAWS010000025.1 GCA_945861845.1 Candidatus Sulfopaludibacter sp. SbA3
AGCCCAGTGCGAGAAATTCGCCCGCTGGGTTTGACGCGGCGGGAACTGGAAACGGACTTACGGTTCGGCTCGTGAGGCACTCCCAAAGGAAACGGGGAGCAACAGATAGGCCGGCCCTACGAAGCACCGCGCCAGTTCTCGACCCTACCTGTGGTGGGGCCGACCTGGTGACGGGGCGGCCTACCCGATCGCCGCGAAGTTCAGATAGCAAAGAAAGCAAGGCTCCCCAGCGCTCGCTCGCACAAGCAACGGATCTCGAAACCCACTTATCGGCCTGCTATATATGCCTAAGACGGAAGCAGGTTGCGCCGGGTCTGTCTGACCATCTCCCCAGGTGACGATCTCCGCGATCCTTCGATCGCCCGGTATTATGGCAGCACGCCTCCGACGGTTGTCCGGCCCGTGCCGCTGCAGCCCTGCTCACCGAATCGGATGAACTTCTGGATTCGTTTGCCGGTATCGACCTCTGCCGTGTACAGGGTGCCGCGGGAATCAAGGCTGACCTGGTGGAGCCAATGGAACTCACCGGTTTCGCGTCCGCTCCGCCCGATCCGGCCCAACTCCTCCAACGTGTCCCGCTTCAGTACGTACATCGTCATGTTCGAGTTGTCGCCGACATAGAGGCAGGACTGCCTGGCATCGGTCGAGAAATTCATCGACACCGCCGAACCGGGGAGACCGTTTGTCTTCACCGCCACGAACTGCTCCTTGGCGAAGCCGCACTTGCCCGCTTCGCCGGCCGCGTTGGCGCATTCCTTGCCCGGGTTGGGATCGCGGCCGTTGAAGACCTGCACGCGGTTGTTGCCGCGGTCGCAGACATAGATCAGGCCTTCCTTGCTGATCTTCACGCAGTGAACCGGATTGCGGAAGAAGGCCGGCTTCATGTTGCCTTTCGTGAAATCGTTCATCCAGTCGCCGGCAGCGGCAGCGGCCTTGTCGTCGACCGGGTTGTTGCCGTACGCGCCGAAATGACCGATGTACTTGCCCGTCGCCGCGTCGATGATGACCACCCGCCGATTGCCGTACCCGTCCGACACATACATGCGATTGGTGACCGGATCGACGGTGATATCGGCCGGAAGATAGAACTGGGGCGAGCCGTTACGGCCGCCGTCCTTGTTGTTGCTGTCCGGCCCCTTCGCCCCCGCACCGCCGATCATCATCACAAACTTGCCGTCCCTGGTGAACTTCAGGATCATGCCGTCGGCGCCGTTGTCCGACGCCCAGGCGGAGCCGTTTGGATTGCCATTGGCGCTGTTGCCGCCGAGATAGATAAAGCCATTGTGGTCGACGAAGATGCCGTGCTCGCTGGCCGGCCAGACGCAGCCTTCCTCCGTTTTGCACTTGCCGGGGTCGGCCGGGCCGCCCCAGGCGCGCAGCAGCTTGCCGTTTGAATCGAATTCCATAACCGCCGGCGCGGGCAGGCAGCAATCGCCGAGCGGCCCGTACGGACGCGGAAAGCCCATCGTGTCGACGGGGCTTCCGTCCCTGGACTTCTGGGTCGCACTGGTCAGCGCCGCCTCGTCGTTGGTGAGCGTGCGCGGCCGCTGGTAGATCCACACGTGGTCGTCGGGCGCGACGTACAGGCCGCCGACCTGCCCGATGATCCAGTTGTTGGGCAGCTTCTGCGGCCAGCCGGCGTCGGCGATGAAGCCGGGCACTTTCGCCCCAGGCGGCACGCCGTATACGCCGGAACGCTCGGCAAGCCGCTCCAGAATGCCGGTCGCGGCGAGTTCCCTGGGATCGGGCTTCGGCGCCTGGGCATGGACTGGCACGGACACGAGGGCGCCAAGCAGCGCGCCACAAATGGCAAGCGATTTCAGGTTCATATTCACTCCTCGTTTTTCATTTCACGCATGGAAATTGTCGAATGGGCCGGACTACTTCCATCGATCCATCGCCTGCCGATGGAGAGACTCGCCAGGAAGTTCGGCCAGTTCGATGCGAACGCCATTCAGGTCCGTGATGTCCGCGAGAATCGCTTTCGTCCCGCTGTTGCGGATGTCGGAAACTTTCGCTCCGCCCTGTTTAAACATCGCAGTGGCCGCGGGCATGTTCTCCACATGGACGCCGAGGTGGTTGATGCCCGGCGGCCGTTGCGGATTTGCCGGTTGGAGTTCGATAAAAGTGTTCTTGCTGATCTGCACATAGACGAGCGTGGTTTGTCCCTTCTCGTCAACGTTGCGGAAGGCTTCGGGAAATCCCATCGTTTTCGTGTAGTAGGCCACCGCCTCGTCCAGATTCGGCACGCTCAACGCCACATGGTTGAGGCCCACGATCCCGCGATTCGTATTCTGGGCAAGCGCAGTTTGAATGGCCAGACCGACTACAATCCCGGCGACGAATAAAGAAAGTTTGCGCATAGACAGCTCCTTTTAAGTGGAATGTGCCGCCTGGAGGCGGCCCCTGCAAGTTGCTTTTACTGCTTGACGTATTTCGTCACGCCCCTCAGCGTGGCTTCCGCCGTGTAGATGTTGCCTGCGGCGTCAATGGCAATGCCTTCGCCCATTGCGCCATCGGGAGCATCCGTCTTATGTGGTGGAATGAACACGTCCACCTTTCCGTCCTTGAGATTTCCGGTCCGTATTCCGCGCATCCAACCAGGGTGAACCCTTTCGGTGGATTCGGAGTCCGCCGTGTAGATGAAGTCGTTTTTGTCGATCGCCAGCCCGCTGGTGCGGCCGAAGTCGTCGTACTCGCGAACAAACTTACCGTCTTTCGTCAGGACCTGGATGCGATGGTTGTGACGATCGGCCACGATCAGCCGGCCCTGCGAATCGAACTCGAGCGCGTGCGGCGTTCGGAACTCGCCAGGTCCCGTTCCCGTCTTGCCGATGGTCCTGAGGAACTTTCCGTTCTTGTCGAATACCGAGACGCGCCCAACCAGGTTGGGATCGGTCACGTTCGTGTGGCTCTCGGCCACGTATACGTCGCCGTTCGCCGGATCGGTGACAACATCGGCCGGGTCCGTCAGCGCTTCGGGAGGATTCCCCCGCACGCCGCGTTTGCCGAGCGTCATGAGAACCTTCCCTTCGGGGCTGAACTTGACGACGACACTTCCTTTGTCTTTTTCCGAGGGAAACTTCTGGAGGTCGTCCGCTTCCGGAGCCCGCGCGTCGGTCACCCAGATATTCCCGTCGCGATCCACATGAATGCCGTGGGGCCATACGAACATCCCGCCGCCAAAGCTCCTTATTTCCTTCCCCGACTCGTCGAAATGGTGAACCGGGTTTGCGCTGGTGCCAAGACAACCAGGCGCGGTGCCTGGCGAGCATCGATCGGTTGCCCACACGGTCTTCCCGTCACGATCGATGGCGACGCCGTTCGAGCCGCCCCACGGCCGTCCCTCTATGCGTGCCCAATCCCGGATCACGCGGTATGGATTGGCGCCGGTGTTGACGGACTGAACCTTGTCCGTCTGAGTTGTGCCTCCTCGCGCCTGAGCCTGGACGCTGCTTCCGTGCAGCACAACGCAGGCGATGGCAATCAGCGCGATCAGCAAGAGTCTCGGGAATCTTGAAAGTGTCATTTTCGCGTCCTTGATGAGGTTAGCAAAAAATATGCAGCTGTCCATCCGCGACGACCTGCAATGGGATGCCGTGTATCCACTAACCGTTGTTATGTTTCGACCTTCCGGAGTAACGACAGTGATTCTAGGGCGATATCAGCGCCGGCCGCCAAGGAAAAGCAGTAGTCCACGGCTCAGGCTGTGGGCGCGGGGCTTGAGATGTCGGTGCGAAATCCGCTCTGCTACTCTGGCCCAAGCACAAGAAATCCGTTGCCGGCGGAGGTCGTGGGGGGGCGCTGGCGACAGCATCATCCAACGACAAAGCACGCCCTTAAGGATCGGTTTTCATCTTTCGCGGTAGTATTTGGGGTCCGCTAAAGACTTTGATGATGTGAGCGGCAAGTCCTTCCTTGACTTCGCGGTGCCTGGGAACCGGCTGCGCGGAACCGTTGACCGGATTGCGATATCAATCGTGTTTCTTTCCGTGCCGGATCAACACACAGCCAAAATTTCGATTTGCCGAATGAGGTCGGTCCGCTTCATGCGACGATCAAGTCGTCGACCTTGCGGATACCGGGTAAGGTGCCATCAGTCAGATCTCGATAGAGATCGAGAAGATGTTCTTTTAAATCTTCAAGCGTATCGCCCTGCGTCCAATAGTCCGGATAGTCCAGAAGATAACCGATCCATGCGTCACTCTCCTGCCAGTGCACAAACTTGACGGTTTGCATCGTTGCCTCCCCACAAAGCTCTTGTGAAGTCCCATCCTATAGTAGACCGGTAAAATAGCGACGACGATCAAGTCAAAGTTCACTGTCTGAAGGATGAATTCTCGATCTGCTACTTCAGCCCAAACACATCTTCGCCGAAATACCTTCAGCATAGACAGTGCGGGTTTCCTCCGGGTAGTGCGACCACAGCAAATTCATCGGCAGAAAACGGGAGTCTTCCTTGAAATTGCCGTCCGCAGCGCGGCGGGAAAGTTTCGATGCGAACACTTGAACTTGGTCCGCTCTGGCCTTGCCGTCGTTCTTGATCCACAAACGAAAGAAGTAGCCTTGAGTCACGACATGTGTAGGGGCGACTCTCTGAGTCCAATATCTCACGGGCAATTTGTGGCAATGAGGCGGCGCAATTGGAGAGAGGACAAGCACCGGTCGCCGGCTCCAGTTTATGATACTGTCCTTGAATAGCGCGACGAGCACAGCAAGGAACGTAACTCCTGCACCGACCCACTGAGCAAGGTTTCCTATTTCCATCGTTCTGGCTACCTCGGCGGCGGTCCTTCCAACAACACTAAAATTCGAGAAAGTCGAGTGATGTTGATCGATCTCGGTCCTTGCGCCGACGGTGCATATTGTAGGCATCATAGCCCCGCCCTCTCTTTCCGCGCCGAGGATTTTCCTGGCGGTGCACTCCGAGCCTCAAAATGCCAAGAACCGCACGCGTTGTCGTGCCGGTAATGCCGCACCACATCACCCAGCGCGAAACACGGCGATTTGATGTTTTCCGCGATGAAGCCGGCCGCCTCGACTACCTCACTCTATTTCGCAACTGCCGCGAGTTTTTCCTACGCATCATCTTCTTGATCGCTGCGCCTTATCGGGCTTGCATTCGCAGCCGCATCAGGGCCCACTGCCTGATGACCAACCAGGCCCACTACATTGCGATTCCCGAACGGCCCGACTTGACCCGTAAGGTCTTTCACTGCGTTCATGGAACCCATTCCCGACGATTCAATATCATGTACGGCTTTGTCGGACATCTATGGCAGGAACGCCCATTCTCCTGCGTTCTCGATGAACCTCACGTGTGGAGTGCCATCCGCTATGTAGAACGAAATCCAGTTCGGGCCGCAATGGTGATGAAAGCTGCCGACTACCGATGGTCCAGCGCGGCCGCGCACTGCAGCGGCGAAGCCGATTCTGTATTTGATGTCAGCGCGCGGCCGTCAACCGTTGGAACCGACTGGACCGTATGTTTGGACGGAGAGGATGATCCGCACGCCCATCAATTCATCCGGGATCGCACCGCAGTCGGTCGCCCCTGTGGGTGACGATGCTTATGTAAACTTGCGGGCGGGCGGAACTGGCAGAACCTGGAGTGAGTCAGGCGACCGCTACAGGTGTGTAATGCAGGACGATAAGCTGGTCCGCGCCTAAGGCGAGACAGGCGTACGTACGGCCCTCATTATCGCTGAATTCGACTTCAAAAACGCCTGTGGCAAGCGATTCCACGACGGTTCCCACTTGCCCACGGTTGAGTTTGCGCTGGGGCAGATCTTCAGTCAGCGCGACGACGTCCAGTAGTCTTATTTTCGTACGCGTTTCCATATTCCCCTCTAAAGCACGTAGCAGCTTGTCAGACGAGGAAAATCCTCTCCCTGCCGAACGATCCAGATGCTACGAACGATCGCCTGACCCTTGGGTCCATCTGCAACGAAGTCTACCACGTACCGCTGTCCGTGCTCATCCCCTTCAGTTGGAGTCGCAACGTTGTCCGCCGCGGCGGATAGCAACGCCTGGCGCAGTTCAGTGGCTTTGTCCTGAGTCCATCCAAGAGATGCTGCGAATACACGCGCCTTGTGTCGGCCTCGTGGGTGTTCCGGATTCAAACAGTAGTTCCGCAGTTTGGAGACGTCCACAATCGCACGATTCGGGTTCGGCAGCTTCACCGGGCGTTCCCTTCCTCTCAATGGGCGTCTTTCGCCAAGGCCTATCTTATCCCGGCCCTGCTATCCCGGCATGCGTCTTCAACGGCGGGAGGAAATGAATTCGAGGGACGTTGTTTGCTCCCGGTGCAATTTTCTCGGGCCTGCGGACTGCGGAACATGGTTTCCCGCCGCTGCGCAACATATTCGTTGTTATGTTTCGACTTTCCAGAGTCACGACACGGATTCCAGCAGCCCGTGGCAGAAGGCGTGAAAGCCGATTCTTCTACTGTAGGTGCGGGTCTATGACGTCCCGGGATGTCGCCATCGCAGGCTCTTGGGCAGTCATGGACCAGAGCGGCTCAGGCGTCCGCTGACGCGCTGCTATCTATCGAATCGTCGGATACGTGATCCCCAGTTGTTCCAGGTACGTGTTGTATTTTGAAGAATCGTAGTAGAACGCCTTCATCCTCGGCCGATACTCGTCCATGATTTTCTGGTTCAGCCAGATTGCCGGCTGATCATCAGGACGCAGGAAAGTCTGGTACTTCACGTCTTTGGTCTGCACTTCGCGGAAATACCTCCATGCGCTTTCGACCAGTTCGGGCCTGGTCAACAGATCAAGAATCGTGAGCGCCTGTGCTTTGGCTCCGGCAATCACTCCTTTGTGCGCGACGGGCGTGGCCATGGAGATGGCATTGGCCCAGTTGTGGCCCGGGCCGCCAGGGATATTGGATGGATAACGCAGGGTGATGGTTGGCACGGTCCAGGAAACGTCACCGATATCGTCGGACCCGCCGCCTACGGGACCGGTGTTGCGCATTTCTTCGTCTTCTTCATACTTCGGGGCGCGCCACGGTGTGACGTTTTCTTCCAGTCCTTGAATTCGGACACCGAGTTCCTTCTGGAAAGCCTTCGCGAACGCCTGGTCTTCCGGCGCCCATTGGGGCATGCCTACCCTCGAGATGTTCCGCTGCATGGCCTCTGCCACCGGCACGTTGAAGTGGCCAGGATATGCAGCGCCGAGCAGACGCGAGGTCATTTTCGTGCCCGTCATCAGCGCGGCGCCCTGGGCGATTTCGTCGCCCATCTTCCAGAGATCCATGATGTGCTGGTAGTCGGCTTCGCGAAAGAAATACCAGGCGCTGGCGTTGCGCGGAACGACATTGGGCTGATCTCCCCCATTGGTTACCACGTAATGTACGCGGCTGCCGATGCGAATGTGCTCGCGCCGATAGTTCCAGCCGATATTCATCAGTTCAACCGCGTCGAGAGCGCTCTTGCCTCGCCATGGAGCGACGGCCGCGTGCGCCGTCTCGCCATCAAATCTGTATTCGACCGAAACCAGGCCTGTGGAATTTCTCGCCGGCCCGGCCGAAACGCTAAACTCGTTAGCGACGTGAGCGAACAAGACAACATCAACGTCCTTGAACACGCCTGCGCGGACATAAAACGCCTTCGTTCCCAATTGTTCTTCCGCGACACCCGGCCAGATCTTGATGGTTCCCTGCAATTTTTCCCGCTCCATCACTCTCTTCACTGCCAATGCCGCTGTGATGTTGACCGCCATGCCCGAGTTGTGACCTTCGCCGTGACCGGGCGCGCCTTCGATCAAAGGATCGCGGTACGCCACGCCCGGCTTCTGTGAAGCCTGAGGGATGTCGTCAATATCTGTACCCAGGGCGATCACCGGTTTGCCGGAGCCCCATGTGGCCACAAACGCCGTGGGAATACCCGCCACGCCACGCTCGATCCTGAAACCTTCATTTTCAAGAATGGCCGTGAGGTATTTGCTGGTCTCAAATTCCTGAAATCCCAGTTCGGCAAAGCTGAACACGGTGTCGTTCATCACTTGCGCTGGTTTCTTCATGTCATCAATCTGTCCAATGAGACCGGCCCTGAGAGAGGCATCCCGATCGGGTGCGACTCGGTTCTGCGCCTGTGCCAGCGTGGCCACAAGCAGGAAAAGGGCGGCAACGTTGAGACGAATCATGATGGCTCCTTTGATGAACAACCGTTGTTATGTTTCGATCTTTCAATCTCTACCGCTTCAGCCTGGCGCCCGCCAATTGTCCTACTCCTCCCAGCGTCGTTTGCGCCGCATTTAACCCAAGCCGGAAGTCCTTATCGCTGAAAGTGGAGAAAACATCGATGGGCTGATGCCACGTCGGATTCCATCCCGCGCCGGTGTGCATGCCGCGTTCATTCTCGCGAAAACTGATGGCCGGGACGAGATCCATGAAAGGCGTGGAATCCGTGTTCGTCATGTGGGGACCAACTGCGGCAGGATAGTCGGTGGCGTATTTCTCATTTGCGTCGCGGAAGAAGAACGCGAGCTTCATGGCCTGTTCCGCAAATTTCGCCGTCGACTGGAATTCAAGGTTGATGTCTGCTTCGGGCCGTTGATCAGGGTTCCATGCGCCGTCTGCCCGCGGCATCCCGTGATCCCACATCATCATGTCGTGCTGGATCATGCCAAGCCATGCTGGTTCAGGGAATTTTCCTGATCCGGCGGGATTCTCCTTGCCCTGCAGGCTTGCCCGCTGCTCGACATACGCCTGGGCTCCATTGAGGCCGGTTTCCTCGTTGTTCCAAAGAGCAAATCGAATCGTCCGGTCCGTCTGCACATCCGGCATGCTGAAAATGCGCGCCAGTTCCATGACGAGCGCCGTGCCTGATCCGTCATCATTGGCGGCCTCCCCCCAACCTTGCCCATCCATATGCGCTGAGACTATGTACATCTCGTCGGGCCGCGTCGTTCCGACCTTCGTGCAATAGACTTCTTCGCGGGGGCCTGGCATCGACGGCTGCATGTTGAGTTGACGCAGCGCGGCATCCGGCTGCCGGTTGGGGTCATTGTTTACGCCTGTCGGCCGCGCGATTCCCCGATACCGGGAGCCGCCGGGACCGAGACGTAATTCGCCACTGCTGATCACGGGGCTCGCCGCACTTCGAGGCGCGCCCGCGCCTGCGCCCGGTGACGGCGGCGGTGGATTGTACTCATACTTGAGGCGCTCGGCCGGGCAGCCGTAACTTCGAAGTTGCGCTTCGATCCAATCGATGGCCGCTCGATTTCGATCCGTTCCTTGTCGCCGGTCGCCAAACCGTGTCAGCCCCTTGATTGTTGCCTTGTACTTTTCCAGATCCAGCCTTGCGACAAGTTCCTTCACCGGATCTTCCGTTGAAGAAACCGCCTGCTGACGCCCAAATGCCCCGGGAGCGACCAGCAGTCCGGATATCACAACGGAAAGTACCTGGACTACGTGGGAGCGCATGTCATTCCTCCAATTCTCTACTTGTTCCTGGTGACCACTGGCATCGGAACAAAACCTGTGAACGTGAACTTCTGGACTCGCCTGTTCTCGGGCTTCAGCGGCGTCACTTCTGCGGTGTACAGATTGCCTTTCGAATCCACGGACAAGTGGTGCAGCGTACCGAACTGTCCGGTTCCTGAGCCCCACGATCCGAATCCATCGAGGAACTCGAGGGTCTTGCGGTTGAACACCATGATCTGCGCCTGGCTCCGATTCGCTACGTACAGATAGCGCTGCTCGGGGTCTGGCGAGAACGCGATGCCGGCCGCGGTTTGGCCGTTGCCGCAATCCGGCGCGTGGCATTCGCGTCCAATGAACACCTGGTTGACGAATTTGCCGGCGGTCGTGAATATCTGGACACGCCGGCCACCGCGATCCCCAACGTACACGAGGCCGTCGGTGGATACCTTCACGGCGTGCACAGGCGGCATGAATTGCGGAGCGCCATCGGGACCCATCGGTTGCGGCGGTGGCGCCGCGTCGGCGCGGTCCCGTCCCGTCCCGTCCACAGGCGCTGGAGGATCGTCCATCGGCACGCTGCCGAACGCGCCCCACATCCGCTTGAATGCGCCGGTGTCGGCGTCGAACACGACGATTCGCTTGTTGCCGTACCCGTCCGCCACGAACAGCTCGTTCGTCTTCGCGTAGACGAACACGTCCGCCGGCTCCCAGAGATTCTTCGTGTCCGCGTTTGTCTTCTTCTGGCCGCCCTTGCCGATCTGCATGACGAACTTGCCGGCCTTGGTGAATTTCAATATCTGGTCATCGTTGCCGTTGCCGCCGATCCAGACAAAGCCTTTCGGATCGATATAAATTCCATGCTCCGTCTCCGGCCACTCATAACCCGTCCCCGGGCCGCCCCAGCCCTGGATGAAGTTGCCTTCCGCATCGAATTCCAGCACCGGAGGCGCGGCCTTCGGCTTCTCTTCCGCGCTCAACGTGTTCGGACGCTGCAAGACCCACAGGTGATCCTGCTCATCAATCCAGGTGCTGGAGACGATGGCCATGATCCATTTGCCGGGAAGCTTCGGCCAGGAACCTTCCGCGCGGAACTTTGGAATTTGCTTCACGGCGCCGCCAGCCTGCGCGGCAGCATTCGCCGGGGCAACGGCGCTTGCGGACAAAAGGCTGATCAGCAACGCCAGCACGTATCGTTTCATGTGAGCTGTCCCTCCCAATCCGGACAATGGTTGAACTACAGAAGTGACGCAGTTGGCGAATGATACTTTGGTCGAGCGGAGGGGCCAATAAGAATAGACCGCGAAAATGCGCGCGCGACGCCCGGATGTCAGCCTTCAGCGCGCCGGTGGATCAGTTCGTAGACTTCCTTCCAGGATGTCGCGCGTGGGGGCTCGATCGTTGTGTTCGTCGAATTGCCAAAGCAGATCGTGTACAGCCCCTTCTCCCGGAGCGTGCGAACGTTGGACGGCGCGTCTTCCACATAAATATCGGCGCCGACCTGCGACTTCTCCTTCATGAAGCAAAGGTCCCAGTACGGAATGCCATGCTTGTCGAGCCAGTCGATGGTTTGACTGACTGCGGCGCGATGAAAATGATGGATAAACAGGCGATGCGTGATGATACGTATCCGCGCTCCTTCGTCGGAAAGCAGCCGCAGATACTTCCGGGTTCCGGGGATGATCGGCAATGTTTCAAACAGCGCACGCTGCGTCACTGCGAATCGATGGAGGCTCTGAAATTGCTCTTCGCTCTGGATCCCCCACTCCCGGAACCCATAAGACACATCCGGCGTCAGATCTTCGCGGCTGCATTCGAACCATTCGGCTGCGATCTCGCGCATGCGTCCATAGAAGTCTGCGCACACGCCGTCCAGGTCGACTCCCACGATCGTGTTTTCAATCGGCATAGTCTTTCAGGTCCTCGAGAATGTTGCCGGCCTCGGCAGTAATCACTTCCGTATGCCACACTTTACCCTGCACGGTTTGTTCTCCAAATTGTAGAACGTTAATGGTTAATTCAGAGCAGCGACTTCTTCGGCGGAAATGCGGTAGATGAGAGCCCAATAATTGGCGGATTTGGCCGACAATCGGCGTTCCAATCGAAGTACCCGGGTGATTTCTTCCTCCGTGAAGTTTTGCTGAAGCCAGGAAACCGCTTCAGGATTTCCTAGTTCCAGGATACGGGCAATCGTGTAATCGGGATACTTCTTGGGATCGAAATCCGCGATGCGAATATCCCAGAAAAAAGACTGTAACTGGTCTGGTATCACAGACTTATATTAGCACGGAAGGTATAGTCTGACAAAGGGCCTCAAAAGATCCGGTGACGTTGATCGATTAATTCGATCAACGTCACCGGAATTAGAACCGGTGGGTATAGATGATCTTGCTTGCCACGCGGCGGTCGAGCGTGTCGAACCTGTCGAACTGGGTGTGTTCCCGCCAGTTGTGGTTGTAGACAAAGTACAGGTCGTTGCCGGGGCGGAGAATCCAGCGGAACCGGCTCTGCCAGCCTAGCAGTCCGCTGACCGAGTCGTACTGGAAGCTGTTCGTGAATGAGACCCAGGGTCCGAACTGGTTGTCCGTAGTCAGGCGGTACAGGCGCGTCGAGAACTTTCCTTCCTTCAGTTCGATACGGTTGAACTCGGAATTTATGGAGAAAATCATTCCACGCCGTGGCCGGATTCCTACATTCGCGATTAGCTGCCGCCGTTTGCCGGAGTAGAAATTGCCGGTTTCGCCGCTCACATCCAGCGCGACGACGCGGCGGTTTGCGGTACGCCCCTGCAGACGGAAGCGTGTGAAGTCGTAAGCACTGCCTGCCGCGAGGGATACTCCCGGGTAGATGTTGAATGGCCGTTCGAGGTACTCGTGTACCGGCGTGATTCGGAAGTCAAAGTTGTCCTGTGACTGCAGGTTCATGTTCAGGACGGTGAACTCGACGTTGCGAGTGAGCAGGCGTCCGTCTGCAGGGTCGGTGAGCGCGTCCGCATTGAATCCGGTTGCCCATTGGCGCAGCCATCGCACATTGCGCGGGCGCGGCGCGAACCGGAAATCGCCGGCATAGCGCCGGTATCCGGTGCGGAGGGTGAAGCCGACGCCGGGATTGTAGTTTTTCTGCACCTCACGGATCGAGGCGCTGGCGTCGTACCGGTCATTCGGATAATCGATCGCCGCTCCAAAGGCTGAACTCTTGCCGGTGTCCAGCGGATTCGTCGTGTGCAGGTAGAAACCGGAAGTTTCAATGTTGCGATTTCCGCGGAACCGGTTCGTCGCCAGCTTGTAGTCGAATCCTTCCGTATACCGGGCGTCGATGATTGCGCCGCGCGAATCGCGCAGTGTGAACAAGGTTCCGACATACGATTGCGCCAGTATCCGCCGCTTGACGCGGAATACCGTGAAGTCCTCGCCAATCGCGTCGGTTTCCTCTCCCGTGCGGACGTGCAGCACGCCGATGTCCTGCCTTCCCGCCTGGCCCGTTATCTTTGTGCCGAAGTCGATTTTCTGGGGCACGCCATTCGACTTCAGGCCAATCTGCCGCGTGAAGAAAGGCACGATCGCCGTGTTATTGCCCTGCTGATTGAAGCCTCCACCACCTGAACTGATGAAGTCGAAGAACGAGGAGCCCTCGACAAAGAAGCTGCGCCTTTCAGGAAAGAACAATGAAAAGCGCGTGAGGTTCACCTGGCGTTGATCCACTTCGGTTTGTGCAAAGTCGGTATTCAGGGTGAAATTCGCGCGAAGACGCGGCGTAAGGCTGTACACGGCGTCAAGGCCGGCGTCGGAATCGCGTTGCCACTTGTCTTTGTCCTGGCCTGGAGCGTTGACGAATGACGCCCGCACGTAAGGCTTGAGGTCCAGGCCGATGCCCTGGCTGATATCGGTGATACCCGTTACCAGTCCGGAATTCGCGAACCGGTTCAACCCCTGGTTGTAGCTCCAGCCTGTCCAAAGGCTCTCTTCGTTCTTTCTGCGGACTGTGCGCTGGAAATTGATGCCCCACGCCGTCACGTCCGGATTGAAGTTCAGGGTACGGAACGGAATGTCGATCTCAATTGTCCAGCCAATCTCATTTCGCACAACACTGGCGTTCCAAATACCGTCCCACTCGCGATTAATCTGTGACGTCGCATTCTTCAGCGAGTCGCCCATCGCTCCCGCAGGATTCATCTCAAAGAAGTATCCGTTTTGCTGGTCGCCGAACGGATCGATCACCCACATGAAGCGGTCATCGGAGCTCAGGAACTCGTCCCGCTTCGCCGTGTTGCCCAGCAGCCTGTCCGGCTCCGAGTCGAAGTTTGTGATGCCCATGTAGAAGTGTTCGCGATTGTAGACGATGCGGACTTCCGTTCGCTCGGTCGGCGGCTGGCCGTTGCGCGGATCCTGCTGGACGAAGTCGGCGGCCGGTATGGCGCGTTGCCAGAAAGGCTCGTCCAGCTTTCCGTCGATGTTGACGCGTTCGTCTGCATTAATACGCAGGGCTTCCATGGTCCGCCGCTCTGTGGACGCAACCGGTGCGGTCGCCAATTGGGCGTGAACTGTAGTTGTTGTGAATATGAGAGTAGCAAGTAAGAGAATTCTGTAGATCAT
>CAMAWS010000026.1 GCA_945861845.1 Candidatus Sulfopaludibacter sp. SbA3
ATGTTTACGTTACGCACCGGACCGTCGATATTCACATTTCCGCGCTCCGAAGGAAGATTGAAGACGATCCTGAGCACCCGGCGCTGATCGTCAGCGTTCGCAACGCCGGCTACAAGTTCACCGCCACTCCTTCTTAATGTGATCTTCACGCGGCCTTGATGCACCTCACATGGAGATTCCCTACATTTGGAATCATCAAACTGAGGAGGTCCGGTCCAATGAAGAATCTGCTTCGTATATTGAGCGCCGCGTGCGTGTTGCTGGCTGTATCGTCGACGGTGGCGGCCCAGTCGTCGGTCATTCGCCTGCACATCGTGAATGTGCCCGTGGACAGCGGTCTTTTCGCGGCGCTTCTGCCGGATTTTGAAAACGCAACCGGCTACCGCGTGGATGTGCAGAAAACAGGGGACTCTGTTTACGAGAATGCCAGGCGAGGCGCCGCTGACCTGGTTCTTTCCCACTATGGCCACTCCGGGGTTGACGATTTCATGGCCGACGGCCTGGGCCTCTGGCCGCGCGCCGTCTTCGCCAATCAGGCGGTTCTGCTGGGGCCTCCGGCGGATCCTGCGGGCATACGCGGAATTCAGGACGCCGTTGAAGCGTTTCGAAGAATTGCCCAGTCGAAGTCCAGATTTATAGTGAACAACGCGGCAACCGAAAAATACCTGTCGCAGGTGTTGTGGGAAGCGGCAGGCCGCCCGGATCCGGCCGGTTGGTACTCCGACACGGGGTCCAGGGATCAACCGGCCATTCAGGCCGCGGAGAGATCAGAGTCGTATATTGTCTGGGGAATCATTCCGTTTCTGAAGTTCAAAGAGGCCACAAACTCCCGCCTTGAGCCGTTCGTACTGGAAGACCCTATTCTCCAGCGGATGATGATGACGGTTATTCCCAATCCGGAGAAAATTGCAGGCGTGAATCTTGCCGGAGCCATCGCGCTCCAAAAGTACCTCACCTCCGTGCCTACGCAGGCGCGCATCCGGGCCTTTCGTTATCCTGGTATCAGCCAGCCGCTCTTCTGGCCCAGCGCCCGCGATAACATCGGTACCTACCTTTCAGATAACAGTCCGATGCCGACGACAGCGGACCCGGCGGCGAACACCGTTAGTTTCAGCGCGGCTGCGGTGCGGGCCGGCGGTGCGTACGCTGCCACCTTTACGGGAGCCAACCTTTCCGCTGAAACCTATTTCGATGTGCGGTTTCGAAGGCCGGGAGGGACTTCCGACGACATAGCTGAGAACTGGCAAACCGGAGTATCGGGAATTCACAATATCGATGGAGCCACTCCCGCGGGTATATGGAGAGTCAGCGGCGTCCGCGCCCATCGCGATCCAAACGACCACAGCGCGTCTTTCATACCTGTTGGTG
Source organism: Candidatus Sulfopaludibacter sp. SbA3 (assembly GCA_945861845.1). Classification (GTDB taxonomy): domain Bacteria; phylum Acidobacteriota; class Terriglobia; order 20CM-2-55-15; family 20CM-2-55-15; genus CAMBFR01. Next base: position 1,369 of record CAMAWS010000026.1, read on the forward strand.
GCACGCTTACCGTGTCGCCTTAAATGAGAATTGGGAAATAATTCCGGGGACAGACTCCGAATTCTGCAGTTCAAGAATTCGGCGTCTGTCCCCGGACTTATTTCCCAATTCCCGATTCTCATTGGCTGGACCTCAACCTTCCTTATATCTATTCCCACCAAAAAGGCTCACACTGCAATGAGCACATGAAAGAGACTAAACGAGCCATACGCTACATTGGATTTGAGTGCATGCCGAATGGCGAGCGCTCACTAAGCTTCACGATCGATAAGAATGGCTTGGATCGCCTCGTGGTCACATTCGACATCGCAGGGATACTGTTTTCCGGGGAACACCGCATCCTGATTCAAGAGGCGGCCGGCATCTGCTTCTCCAAACTCCAGGACATGGCGAGCGAAGAACTGACAGACGCGCGGCACTTTGCGTTGACAGCCGACGATATCGTCCAGTACCGGCACCTTCGCGCGCCCCGCATGCGTTCAGTAAGGACCTGATTTGTCTGCTGTGAGTACCAAAGTGAAGCTCGCAGCATGGAAGACAACGAAGACAACGCCCAGCAACCGCCTAAGCCGCACCGTAAACGCGCCACCGCCGAATCGATGGCGGCAAAACAACGCGACATTTCAGTCAGCGAATTCTTTGCCAAGAACCGGCATCTTCTCGGGTTCGATAATCCCCGCAAAGCGCTTCTCACTGCAGTAAAGGAAGCCGTCGACAACTCCCTCGATGCGTGCGAAGAGGCCGGCATTGTGCCCGAGGTCTGGGTGCACATTGAACCCACCGGCAACAATCGCTTCAAGGTCGGCGTTCAGGACAACGGTCCCGGCATCGTCAAGAAGCAGATTCCTCTAATCTTCGGAAAGCTCCTCTACGGCTCGAAGTTCCACCGCCTCCGCATGAGCCGCGGCCAGCAGGGAATCGGCATCAGCGCCGCAGGCATGTATGGAATGCTTACCACCGGCAGGCCGGTGAAGATCATTTCGATGACGTCGCCGAGAAAACCGGCTCACTATTTCGAAATTCAAATCGACACCAAGCGGAACCAGCCGGAGATTATCAACGGCAAGGGGGACGGCGAAGAGATTCCTTCCGGCGAAAAGGGACAACAGTACATTGCAGCTCACGGCATTGAGTGGATTCCCGGGCCCCGAAGCGGCACGCGGGTGACCATCGAGCTGGAAGGGCGCTACGTCCGTGGCCGTGGAAGCGCCGACGAGTACCTGGAGCAGACGGCGATTGCAAATCCCCACGTCACGATTCATTACATCGACCCGGAGGGGACGGCGGCAACTTACGAAAGATCGACGAACGAACTTCCGCCCGAACCCCGCGAGATTAAGCCGCATCCGTACGGTATCGAGCTCGGCCGACTGGTCACGATGCTCAAGGACACCAATGCCGGCACGATGGCGCAGTTCCTGACCGAGTCGTTTTCGCGTGTGACACCCAGCGTGGCAAAGCATATCTGCGATGGCGCGAAGATAAGCACCAGGTCCAGCCCCAAGCGCATCGGCCGCCAGGAAGCCGACGCGTTGTACCAGGCCATTCAAAACACGAAGATCAGTGCGCCGGCCACCGACTGCATCTCTCCCATAGGCGAGCCGCTCATTCTCAAGGGACTGCACCAGCAGGTGCCGGGCGAGTTCTTCTGCGCGGCAACGCGGCCTCCTTCCGTATATCGCGGAAACCCGTTTCTGATCGAAGTGGGACTGGCTTTTGGCGGCGGCAGTTCCACGCAGAAAGTGACGCTCGATGCGCTGACGGAGTTGCTGGCGGAAAGCGACGCGCGCTCGATCCGGCAATTCCTGCTGACGACCTTCGATGGGATTGGCCCTGCGGGAGCGGAGAAAATTTTGTCGGAAGCCAGCATGGGGCCCCGCCAAACGGCTGCGAAACTCTCGAAAGAAGACATCGCGAAGCTTCACGCCGCGATGAAGAATGTGAACCTGAGCGAAGGACAGTCCATGCAGGTGCTGCGGTACGCGAACCGAGTCCCTCTGCAGTTCCAGGCCGCCGGATGCGCGATTACGCAGTCGGTGATCGCGAATAACTGGCGCTCGTATGGGTTGTCGCAGTCCCGTGGCCAACTGCCGGCGGGCCCCGTCACGATTATGGTTCACATGGCCAGCGTCTGGGTGCCGTTCACGAGCGAGTCGAAAGAAGCCATCGCCTCGTATCCAGACATCATGAAGGAACTGCGGCTCGGGCTTCAGGCGGTAGGCCGGAAACTGGCGATGTATTTGAACCGGCGCAAACGCGTGCACCAGGAAGGACAACGGCGGGAGATTTTCCTGCGATACCTCGGCGAGGTCGCCACGGCTGTCTCATCGATCAGGGACTCCGACGATCTCTCCCGGAAGGAACTCTACGACCGCCTGCTTCAAATCGCCAAACGCAAGACGTCCGAGGCCGACATCCTGCTGGACGATAGCGGCAGGAAGGTAGAGGCGGTTGAAGACGATTTTGGCGAGAATGTCTTGATCGTGAATGCCGAAGAGCCGCCGATCGCGGACTTGTAATTCAACACCATGGCAAAGAAGACGAAAAAGTCCGCCGACTCCGCAGTCCTCACGGCGAAGGACAAAAAGACCCTCGGCGCGATCCGTTCGCTCGCTGACGAGGTAGTGTCATCCGCCGACCGGGGCCGCGCTCCATACGTCGAGATCCCTTCCCGCTCGCTTTCGAACGTTCGCTTCAATAATTCGAAAAAAATCATCGAGATGGGTTCCGGAACAAATCGCCGCGAGCTTTTTAATCTCGCCCAGGCGCGCAGCTACATGCAGACCCTGCTGGTGGGCACCGGATGCAAGCAGCTCATCGAGCAGGGCAAGACAACCAGTATCCGCGGCCTGTTCTATCTGCTGAAGCACACTATCGAGGGCGCGGGCGAAGAAACCTTCGATACGCAGGGCGAATGCGACCCGATCATCGAGGACGTCGAGGTCTCGCTCGACTCGATGCGCGAAGAACTCCACCTCTACGCCAAGAATGCCGGCGCGATGGTCGGCCCGATCACTCTCGTGGACAGCGGGGACGAAATCGATTGCTCGCGCATGGGTTCGGGCGGCTACAGCGTTCCGTCCATCGTGGAGCAGGACATCGTGCAGTTTAAAAAGAACACTGCCAGATTCGTGCTGCACGTCGAAAAGGACACGGTCTGGCGCCGATTCAACGAGGACAAATTCTGGCGTCTGCACAATTGCATCCTGATTCACGGAGGAGGCCAGCCGCCGCGCGGCGTTCGCCGCATGCTGCACCGCCTGCACTATGAGCTGAACCTGCCCGTGTATTGCCTGCTGGATAACGATCCATGGGGATACTACATCTACAGCGTCATTAAACAGGGGTCGATCAACCTGGCCTACGAATCGCGCCGCATGGCCATTCCAGCCGCCCGCTTCCTCGGCCTGCGCAGCAACGACTACGAGCGCTGCCAGCTCACTCCGAGCGTTCAAATCAAGCTGAACGACCAGGACATCAAGCGGGCCCGCCAGATCGCCCAGTACCCGTGGTTCGCAAGCAAGAAGCCGTGGCAGAAGGAAATCGCCATGATGCTCGCGAACGGCTTCAAGCTCGAGGTGGAAGCCCTCATCAGCAAAGATATCAGCTACGTCACCGAGGAATACGTGCCTGCCCGGCTCACAGAAGGCAAGTTTCTGGACTAGATTTCTCCTGTAGGCGCGGTGTATGACGGCTCACTCGAGTTTGGACATTTGTTGTCCAGACCTCATCCTGAGGCTATGTCCCTCTCCCGGAGGGAGAGGGACCGCACTCAGGTTCCCGGTGCACTTGAAAATGTACAAGCATCATCCAGGACATTTCAGAAGTCACCGCTCGCGCCTCCACCGCCAGAACGGCCGCCGCCGGGTTTGAAGTCCTCTGCAGAAGAAGATGGAGCGGGAATGTCGGGTTGAAACGCCGTGGAGACGGTGCCCACGAACGCGAGCGCACGTTTATCGGAACTCAGGAGGCGGGAAGCCGTGAAGCCGTAGCGATGGTTGCCGACGCCTTTTGCGAGCCATCGGCGGACGACGAGTGCCGACCCGATCAGGAACACGCCCAATAAGATCGGATCCCACGTTTGACGTTCCAATCCAAGATACAGTTTGTTTGTGACGAGCGTCACCAGCGCCATCACCAGGTTTACGTCAAGGAACACCCGGTTCTTGTCCTTCAATGCGAGATAGATGCCAATCGCAGGGAGCAACCAAGTTAGAGCATACGTCGCCCAATAAAATGAAAGAGGGAACGCACTCGCGGCGCCAGGCTCGAACGCGTGAAGGTTGATGGCTGTGTAGACACCGGCCCATGCGAGTGCGGAAATGGTTTCGTCACGCACCACCATGAATATCGGCAGCAACATAAGAACCACAACCACCCGCTCCATCATGTTCGACTGGCCGATCTGAAACGACGACGCGGCGAGGAGCATCATCGAGGCGACAGCTGCATACAAATATCCGAACCGCCGGTACACAACCAGCGCCGCTGCGGCCGCGGCCAGAAGGCCGGCGAAAAATTCATTCGATGCCAGGACTGCCGCGCCCAGGCCCGTGAGCAGGACCGCGCTGACTGCCAGCGACTCTTCAATACCGAAATGGTACAGGCGGCGAGCCAGGACATCCGCAAGTCCGAAGCAAATACCTGCAGAAACAAAAAACAATACGGCGTGCGGGTTTCTACCATCGACGTCGAGGACTTCGATCGTCAGGAGGACGGATGCCCCGGCTATCAAGAGGCCGAATGCGAATAGGACTATCCGGAGGAACAGGTTGGTCTGCTGGAGATCCGTTTTCAGGTCTACGGCGAGGCGATCGGCCTGCGGAGGGGCGAGCAATCCGGATCGCGCCCACTCGCGCAGCAGGCGTTCGGTTTTGATGCTGTCTTCCTGCTCTTCGGTGTAACGTCTCATGCTTTTCCTGTGAGTTGCCGGGCAAGCCTGGCCATCCAAATGACGACAATGATTCCGGTGATCATAAGGTACGCAAGCGAAGGTACGAGATCCCGGAGTTCCGAAATTACCTGGTAGCTGATACCAGAATAGCCATACACGACCGCGTACGCTACGAATGCGAATCGCCTGAACGTCACGCCCATCCTGCCTGCGACTGCGCAGAGCACGAGCAGGCCGGCGAGGTACACCCACCCGCTTGCGTTTGAGTCAACGCCGGTGAGCAAGGCGACGAAAACGACGTTCGCAGCCACGTGAAGAAACGTATCGAGAAAGTGTCTCTTGATCCTCTGTTGCGAAAGCCAGAACCCCGCGCCGGCGACGAGGGTTCCATACGCGAGCGCATATATGCGCATGGATTCTTCAGTCAGCAAGCCGAACCGCGAGAACCTCAGGCCAAACCATCCGGCGAGGGACGAGAGGCCCAGCGAGAGCACCAATCGATTATCGAATCGATATGCGAAGACAAAGAAGACCGCCGCGCCTAACAGGAGATAGTTATCCCAGGCCGATTGCAGCAGTTGGAACCTGTTTTCGATATAGCCGAGGTCCACGGAAAAAATGAGGCATCCGGCGTACAGCACGTAATCGAAGGCGAGATTCGGGGATTCTACTTCGGCGGTGGAATACCCATGCGAGCGTGAAAAGCAGTAGGAGAGGCAAAGCGCGAACAAACCGGAAAGGACGATCACTACAAACGAATCGCCGAGCCGTTCGGAATACGCCGCCACCGTCCAGGCAAGCCCACCGGCGAGCGAGATAACTCCCAGGTACAGAAGGGCGTTCAGTTCAAGGAATACGGAGAATCGCTCGTTGAGTACGAGCATGCGGAGCGCGTCATGTTGCGCGCCGGTGATCAAGCCTTCATCTCGCCATCGTTCCAGACGTTCGGTGGTTTTCATATGAATTCGCCCGCAATTGTAACGAACAGGACTTCTATCCAGTGAATAACAACTCTTTTCTGAGGCACGATCGAAAAAAATGCGCGGCGATATGAATTATTTTGTCGAAGTGACTGGCAGAACACTGGTAAAGATTACGAGCAGCCTGATGTTGCACCGGAGGATTACGAAGACTTGGAAGAGACTACCAGAGGATGACAAATCAGCCGCTTCAATGGACCATAGACGACTCCATCTCGACCTACAACATTGACCGGTGGAGCCTCGGGTATTTCTCGGTAAACGACGCGGGCAATATCTCGATTTCGCCGCTGCGGGACAAGGGCGCCAGCATCGACCTGCTGCAGGTCTTGAAGGAAGCCCGGGGGCGCGGCCTGCAGTTTCCGATGGTCGTCCGGTTTCAGGATTTGCTGCGCGACCGGGTCGAGTGGCTTAACAAATCCTTCATCGACGCGATTGCCGAGAACAAGTATGGCGGCTCCTATTTCGGAGTCTTTCCGATCAAGGTGAACCAGCTTCGTGAAGTCGTCGAAGAGATTGCGTTTGCCGGATTACCTTTTCATTACGGCCTGGAAGCCGGTTCGAAGCCGGAACTCTACTCGGCCCTTGCCACTCATCGCGATCCTGAAGCGCTCATCATCTGCAACGGGTACAAGGACACCGCTTTCATTCGAACTGCCACGATCGGGAGAAAGCTGGGCAAGAAGATCATCCTGATCGCCGAGAAACTGGAGGAGATCAAGTCGATTCTAGAAATCAGCCGCGAGGCTGGCGTCGATCCATGGATCGGCGTGCGCGTGCGCCTGGCGGCGAAGAGCACCGGTATCTGGGCGACGTCCGGAGGCGAATCCGCAAAGTTCGGCCTTTCGACGCTCGACCTGATGGAAGCCGTCGAATTCCTTCGCGAGCATGGCGCGCTGGACGCGCTGAGGATGGTTCACTTCCACATCGGTTCCCAGATTCCCGACATTCAATCGATCAAGAAAGCGACGCGCGAAGGCGCCCGGTATTACGCGAAACTGAGGAAGATCGGTTTCGACAAGCTGGACTACATCGATGTGGGCGGCGGACTCGGCGTGGACTACGACGGCAGCCGCACGCTGTTTCATTCCTCGGCCAACTACTCGCTTGACGAGTATGTTGGCGACTGCATTTTCAATATCAAGGACGTCTGCGATGAAGAAGGGGTGCCGCATCCCAACGTCGTATCGGAATCGGGACGGGCCATTGTCGCTCATCATTCCGTCCTGATCGTCCAGGTGTTCGGCACAATCGAAAAGACGAAAGCCGAGTACGATCTTTCCGTCAGGGACGACGATCACAAGTGGATCAAGCAACTGGCCGAGACGAAGGACTATATCCGAAGCAACCCGCGGGTAGCCCTTCACGACGCGCTCCAGATCAAGGAAGAGTCGCAGAACGCATTCGACCTCGGGATCCTCGATCTAAGGACAAAAGCGAAAATCGAAACCTTCTATTGGGCCATCGCTGAAGAGATTTCGGATTACTACACGAACCGCACCGTGTCCGAGGAGGAAGACGAGCCGATGCCGGAAGAAATATCCGAGCTGGTGCCCGACCTTGCAGATCAATACCTGTGCAACTTCTCGGTGTTCCAGAGCCTGTTGGACCACTGGGCGCTCGGCCAGATCTTTCCGATCATGCCGGTGCACCGGCTCAACGAGCGGCCGTCGATGCAGGGAACGCTCTGCGACATCACTTGCGACTCGGACGGCAAGATCAATCACTTTGCAGACATCATGGACGTGAAGAAGACCCTGCCGCTCCATCCGCTCAAGAACGGCGATCCGTATTACATCGGGATGTTCCTGACCGGGGCTTACCAGGACATCATGGGCGACCTTCACAATCTTTTCGGCCGTGTGAACGAAGCGCACGTCTTCCTCGACGCGGATGAAGAGTCGGGTTTCTATATCGAAGAAACGATCAGCGGCAACACGATTACCCAGGTTCTCGAGTTGACGCAGTACTATCCGAACGACCTGGTGCGCGCGATAAAAGAGCAGATCGCCGAGGCCATCAAGACGGACCGGCTGAAGCCCAGTGAAGGAATGCGCCTGCTTGCCGAATACGAAAAAGGCCTCACGGATCATACCTACCTGACGTTTACGAATGGCCCCGAGCCTGCCTGAGCAACCAAAAGCCGCCTTGCCTGTGGGTGCGGGGCTTCAGCCCCGTGCCAGGTTCAAACAAAAAAACAGTTTCTCGATCTTTGCACGGGGCTGAAGCCCCGCGCCCACAGGCACTTGAAATCAAATTTCCATGATAACGGGAAGGATGAACGGGCGCTTCGCCGTCTGTTTGGCGAAGTACTTCTTGAGCTCCTTGCGGATCTTCTCCTTCATGACGTTCCAGTCTCCGCGCTCTTCCACAGATGATGCATTCACGGTGTCAATGACCAGTTGCTTGCTCTCGGCAATCAGGCGTTCCTCGTCGGAAAACTTCACCCCGCGCAAGACCAGTTCCGGCGCCGTTTCCATCATGCCGGTCTGCTTGTTGATGGCGATGATCGGCACGACGATGCCGTCTTCCGAAATGTGACGCCGGTCACGGATCACGATTTCTCCCACTTCTTCGAGGCTGCCCTGGTCGATGAGTACCTTGCCGACCGGAACCTTTCCCGTGATTTCCGCGCCTGTCGAATCAAATCGGATGATGTCTCCCGATTCGGCAATGATGATCTTCTCCTGAACGGCGCCGGTTTTTTCAGCCAGCCTTGCATGTCGATGCAGCATCCGGTACATGCCATGGATGGGAATGAAATACTTCGGCTTTGCCAGCGTGATCACCAGCTTCAGTTCCTCTTCCGAGCCGTGTCCACTCACGTGGAGCGGCGGATAGCTTCCGTCCGGATAATAAAGGTCGGCGCGCCGCCGGTAAAAGTGATCCATGAGCCGGGAGACGGCCTGGTCGTTGCCCGGTATGACCCGGGCGGAGAGAATGACCGTATCGCCCTCGTCGATCTTGAAGTCCTTGTGATTGTCGAGCGCAAGCCTGGAAAGGGCGGACAGGGGCTCGCCCTGGCATCCGCCAGCGACTACGCATACCTGTTGCCGCGCATAGTGCTTGATCTCCTTCGATCGAATGATGAGTCCCGGGGGAACCTTGAGGAACCCAAGCTCTTCGGCTGTTTCCACATTGTCCGACATGCGGCGTCCCAGGAAGCTCACGACGCGATTGTGCAGCTTGGCCTGGTCGATGACGAGCTGCAGGCGCGGTATCGACGAGGCAAAACAGGACAGGATCACCCGCCCTTTTGAACTGCGAAAGATGGAATCGAACCGATCGTATACCGAACGTTCCGAGCCGGTGTGGCCTGCATGCTCGGCATTCGTGCTGTCCGAAAAGAGCGCCAGGACACCCTGCGCACCGTAAGCCGCAAGGGTGTGCAGGTCGAAGGTTGCGCCATCGATGGGCGCAGGATCGATCTTGAAGTCGCCCGTGTGGATTACAGTTCCCGCAGGGGTTTTAATAGCCAGCCCGAATGCGTCGACAATCGAATGAGTGACCTGGAAGAACTCCACGGTGAAGCAGCCGATGGTGATCTGGTCCTTTGCCTTCACTGTGTGGAGTACGGCGTCTGCAAGCAACCCATGCTGTTCCAGCTTGTTCTTTACCAGGCCCATCGTGAAGCTGCTGCCGTAGATGGGAACATTCAGGTAAGGCAGGATGAAAGGCAGGGCTCCAATATGATCTTCGTGGCCGTGAGTCAGGAAAATCGCCTTTACTTCGCTCTTGTTTTCGAGCAGGTACGCGATGTCCGGGACGATGATATCGACGCCGAGCAGTTCCGCGTCGGGAAACATCACGCCGGCGTCAACGACGATGATTTGTCCCTGAGCCCGGAAAGCCATGATGTGCATTCCGAACTCGCCAAGCCCGCCAAGAGGGATAACTTCGAGTGTTTGATCCGTTTTCATTAATACCCGAAGTGATTATACACACGCTGAAAATCAGGTATGGAAAGCTCTTCAGGCCTCGCGTGGGGCCTTATGTCAGAAGCGCCAAGGCCCTCGATGATTTTTTCACGCGGTATCGAGGGAAACATCGCGGCGAGATTGTTCGCCAGCGTCTTGCGCCGCGATGAGAAAGCGCGATGGACGAAATCGGTGAACCCGGTTGCGTTCGCCACGCCGGGCCGCCAATCGAGCCGGATCACGGAAGAGTCCACCTTTGGCCTCGGGCGGAAGGCGCCCGGCGGAACGGTGAAGCCCAGTTTCGCATCGGCGTAATACTGCACCAGAACACTGAGCGGGCCGTATTCGCCTGATCCGGGTTTGGCTGCAATGCGCTGGGCAACCTCCTTCTGGATCATGACCGTTACGTCAAGAATCTGGAACCGCGCAGCAATGAAGCGTTTGAACAGGGGAGTCGCCACGTTGTAGGGCAGGTTTCCGACGAGATGAAACGGCTCGCTTGCGAGTTTTGCAAAATCCACATCAAGCGCATCGGCTTCCACAATTTCAACATTCGGCGGCATGCCGCTCCGCAGGGGCGGGATGAGGTCCCTGTCGATCTCTATTCCAATGACGCGGTGGGCAATCGCCGCGAGCTCCCGGGTCAGCGCGCCTGCGCCGGGTCCGATTTCGACAACGGTGTGGGTGGGGGCAATGTTTGCAAAAGCGACAATCTTGCGGAGGATGGATTTGTCGGAAAGAAAATGCTGGCCGAATCGTTTTTTCAAATGAAATGGCCTGGTGGGCGTCTGGCATGACGCCGGATTGAAAAAAAAACGTCCCGTACGGGATTCGAACCCGTGCTGCAGCCTTGAAAGGGCTGTGTCCTAGACCGGGCTAGACGAACGGGACCAACTGCAGCAAAACGAACATCATTTGTAACATAGTCCTGTGTGCGGGGTCTACGACGGCGCGTGAATTCCTATGGCGAGACGAGTTCGGACGGGGCAACTTCAATCGTGTTATCCGTGCGGCACCACCGGCCTTGACGGGTTCGCGACCGGACACCGGTGATGCGGACCCGGCCTGGTGGATGGTCCACCGGCACGGGGATCAGGGCTTCGCCACGTGAATCCAGTTGACACCATTCGACCACGACACCGATGACGGGAGCCGCTTCATTAGCGGGCGAGTATTCGTATGAGATATCGACCACCTGGCCGGGGAAGGCCGGGATGCGGACGATATACGTCTCGCCGGGACGAATCTTCTGAACGGAGAAGGCCAGTGTCACTCGCTTCTGGAGCGCTTTTCGAACCCGCTTCAGCATTTCGAGCGCGGCATGACGCAGCGCTTTCGGTATCCACTCCGTTTTCGGCTTCCGGAACCAGAGCCAGAAGTACTGCGAACCCTCGCCGGATGACCGCAGGAATTCAAATCCGCAGAGTCCGGCCAGAGCACGGGCGTCTTCGAGGGAGATCGGAACACCCATCCAGGTGTCCTCCTGGGCCGATTCAACGGTCATATCTCCCTGAACCTGGAACTTGAAGATCCCTCCCGGCTTGAGGCATCGGTGTACCTCTCGAATGTAGTTCTCGATGACATCGCGCGACGGGATGTGCTGAAACACGATGAACGAGAATGCGAAATCGCTACTGTGACTGGGCAGGCCTGAAAGATCGACGCCGTTGTTCTTGTGAAGGAAGACGTTTGGAAGGTCTGAAAGATTGCGCCTGGCGAGAGCGATCATCTCTGTACTGATATCCACGGCATGGACTGCCGCAAAGGCCGACGCGATCGCTCGCGTCATGCGGCCGGCGCCGCAGCCGATCTCGATGACCCGCATCCGGCTGAATTTCTTGTCGAGGGCAATGAGTTCGGGATCGACCAGGATGTCATTTTCGACATTGATCGCGCCGCCGCGAAAGAAATCTTCACGGCTCCAGCGTTCCTTGCCGGTGGCGATATAGAACTCGGCGTTCTCTCGCGCCCGAGCGTCCCAATCCTGTTCCATTCGGGAAGCAATTTCCGAGTTCGGAGTGGTCTCATTCATATTCATTGCTTATGCGTGTGAATCGTATCACGTAAGAAATGTACACTTATCGCTGCTTCCCTTGTCTTGATGGAGGTCCATGCGTTACGGCATCTTTTTTCAGCTTCCTGTTCATCACAACCAGACCGATTCCGAACGATATCGAGAGACCGTCGAGCAGTGCGTGTTTGCCGAGGAACTCGGTTTCCATTCCGCATGGCTTGCCGAAGCGCATTTTCATCCCAGCTTTTCCGCCGTGCCTGCGCCGCTCGTCCTGCTTGCCGCCATCGCGGGCAAAACGAAACGGCTTCGCCTGGGAACCGCAGGAGTCCTCGTTCCCCTGCACCATCCGCTTCGGATTGCCGAGGATGCCGCAACGCTGGATGTGCTGAGCGACGGGAGGCTGGAGCTCGGTGTGGGAAGGGGATCCTGGTCGATCCAGTTTTCCGGGCTTGGCGTTTCGGCCTCGGAGAGCGACAGCCGGTTTTCCGAAGGGCTCGAAGTGGTGCGCAGGGTCCTCACAGAACATCGCATCGCGCATCGAGGCAAGCACTGGCAGATTCCTGAAACGCAGCTGACGCCGCGCCCTCTGCAAAACCCGGTTCCGATTCGTATAACGGCCAACAGTCATCGATCGACCGAATGGGCGTCGTCGCGCGGTTATCCGCTGATGACCGGAACCGTTTCACATCCTTTGCCAGACGAGTTTGAGTCGCAAATCGAGGCTTATCGGGACTCCTTT
>CAMAWS010000027.1 GCA_945861845.1 Candidatus Sulfopaludibacter sp. SbA3
ACTGACAAGAAATCCAAGACGGACGAACCGGCGAAGGCGATCGAGCGGCTCGATCCGAACACCGACGGCGCCAGCGCTAACATCGTGAAAGAGAACATCGAGAAGCTGAAAGAGCTGTTTCCGGAAATCGTGACCGAGTATTGAATTGACAACGAAGGCGCTTGGATATAAGAACCCGACTGGCTCTTAAAGCGTCCTGAAACTCGGAGGTTCAACCAATAGTATGAAGACTCGCCTGTTTCTCATCAGCTCCTCGGCTGTTTTCCTGTTCGGAATATTTTTCCTTTTGGAGTCCTTCCCGACCCAAGCCGCAATGGCGCAAGCCGGTGGCCAGGCCGACAAGGCTGTCATCGATGAATTGGTGCTGGCTAACCGGATTCTTGCGTCGCAGGAACTCCGCATCATCGATACGCACGGACATATCAGCTTTCGCAACCCGCGTAATCCCAACCGCTATTTCATCGCCCGTTACGTATCGGCTGGAGTTGTCAGCGCAGGCGATATCTATGAAGCCGACCTCGACAGCCGGCCGGTAGCTGGAGATCGAAGCGACATCTTTTCGGAACGCTTCATACACGGCGAAATCTACAAGGCGCGCCCGGACGTCAATACCGTTATCCATGCCCACACGCCCGAACTCGTCGCTTTCAGCGTCAGTTCGGTGCCTCTGCATTCCGAAAGCCCGTTGCCGATCTTCGACATCCGTAAATTTGATGGCGGCGTTGGAGGGCTTGTATCGAGTCCGGCCCTGGGCGCCCGGCTTGCGGAGTCACTGGGACGCGCAAATGCCGCCCTGATGCTGGCCCATGGCGTAGTGATCGTCGGAACATCGTTGCCCGGAGTGGTGAATACCGCGAACGCGTTACGCGAGACCGCCGAGGTTCAATTGCAGGCGACGGCCCTGGGTGGCAAAGTGACTTTCATTCAATTTGGACCGCGCCAGGCCCCGGCGGCAGGTCCTCGCGGGGGCGGTAACGGTGGTGGCGGAAACGCGGCGAACCGGCCATGGGAGTATTGGAAGAGACTGGTCGCCGGTGAAATCGCGCGCCCGAATACTGTGCCCGTCAGCACCAGCGCATCGGCGACCGCGACTGACCAGGCAATCATCAGTGATGTCGTTCTCGCCAATCGAATACTGTCTTCTCGCGAGCTGAGGGTTATCAGCGCATACGGTCACGTCAGCGCAAGAAGCCGGCAGAATCCAAACCGTTACTTCATTTCGACTGATGTCTCGCCAGGAATGGTGACGGCCGTCGACATTATAGAAAACGATCTCGACAGCAAGGCCGTCAATGACAGCCGGACTCAATACCAGGAACGTTTCATCCACGGCGAAATCTACAAGGCGCGTCCGGATGTGATGGCTATCGTGCACGCCCATACTCCGGAATTTGTAGCCTTCGGGCAGAGTTCCGTTCCGCTGCGGTCGGTCTTCAATCGAGTGGGTTTCTTAGGGGCAGGGTTGCCCAATTACGACATCCGCAAATACACGGGCGGCGGGCCCGCGCCGGTAGGCTGCGCTCACTGCATCAGTACCGCGGAGCTTGGCAAGGCGATGGTAAAGGAATTGGGCAGCCAGCAAGCGGTGTTGCTCTACGGACACGGGATTGTCGTTACAGGTACTTCAATACCGGACATGGCGAGCCGCTCGAACGATCTCCGGAAGAACGCGGAGATCCAACAGATGGCTATTTCACTGGGCGGCGCCGTGACATACCTCGACGCAATCCAGGGACCGGGTGTTTCAGTATCCGGTACCGGCGGTGGCACGTTCTTCCGCGACTGGGAGTTCTGGAAGCAGACCGTCGCCAACATTGTGCCCCTCCGATAACGTGGTTTGAAAACCCTGTGGAGCAGCTAGAATGAATAATATTTTCAAAGGGGAGACCATGGTACAGAAACGAATGTTCGTCTTGTTGATATGTCTTGCGATGATCAGTGTCCCCGCTCTCGCTCAGGAGCAGGGCGGCCGCGGCGGCCGAGGTGGCCGGGGCGGTGAAGCTCCTGCTGCAGGAGCAGCGCGTGGCGCGGCCGCGCCGGATCCCGTCAAGAAGCCAATGCAGATCAAACCGAATCTCTGGGATATCGCCGACGGCGGCGCGAATTCGGTTGTCGAAGTTACACCCGAGGGATTGATCCTCGGGGATACCAAGAACCCGGGCGCCGAGATCGAAGCCGCCATGATCGCGGAGATCAAGTCGATTTCGCCCCTGCCGGTGAAATATGTTTTTAATACCCACCCGCACGCCGATCACTTTTCGCATAACCAGGTTTTTATCGACCAGGGCGCAAAAGTCGTTGGGACAAAACACCTGAAGGAACTGTGGGAGGCCGGAAACCTGAAGGACACTCCCGGCAAGCCGAATCTCCTGTTTGATAAGGACTACGTTCTTAAGTTCGGAGGCACCGAGGTGGAGGCCCATTACTTCGGTTCGGCGCATACAGACGCGGATACCATCGTGTTTTTCAAGAAACAGAAGTTCGTGATGCTTTCCGACCTGGTGAACTTCGCCAACCCGAGTCCTGGTGTCAGCGGAACAAACGCCGTCCAGGTGCCTGGAATCCTGGACAAGGTCCTGAAGCTGGATTTTGATACCGCCATCGCAGGCCGCGGTCCGGTCCTGAAAAAGGCCGACGTCCAGGCCTATCAGAAGACGTGGGACACGTTCATGAAGCGCGTGAACGATGCCGTGAAGGTAGGCGCCACGAAGGAAACTCTCGCTATGCAGGTCAAAATGGACGACCTGTTCAGTCCTGGCCTGAAGGCTCCGTGGGCTTTCAACGCGAACTTCTTTGGCCTGCTTTTTGATGCGCTCAAGTCCAATCCCAAGGGCGAGCCCCGACAGGCAGACTGACGCAGGGCGCAAGCATCAAATTCGTTCTACCTGTAGGCGCGGGGCTTCAGCCCCGTGCCAGGCTCCAACAAGAACTCTTCTTTTTGCACTTTGCACGGGGCTAAAGCCCCGCGCCTACAGGTAGATTGAGTCAAGTATGTTGATGCCGCCGCCGGACACCTCCTGCCTTGGACTCCTGCCTTGCACTTGTCACGCCGTCGTATTTCTCCTATCCTCTCCTTCCATATGATGATGCTTAATCGTGTTGTTTTCGTCTTGCTTGCGATCCTCCTGTTCACATTGCCTGTTGGTGCTGCCAGCTTGGGCGGGGTCGTGTCCGACCCGAGTGGCGGAGTTCTGCCGGGCGCCCGGGTCGTGATGAGGGGCGTGGCAACAGGCCAGGAGTCGGTTGCCGAGACCGGCGCTGACGGTAGGTTCAGTTTCGACGTGCCCGCAGCCGGGTCCTATCTCCTGATCTTCACCCGTTCAGGATTCTCGGAGGCCGCCCGGACTGTGATCGTTAACTCGACGCAGGATACGGTCGAAGTGTCCGTGCAACTCGATCTCGGCAGGATTACTGCAGAACTGAGCGTGACAGCGGCCCGCGCCGAGCGCGAAAACCGGCAGATCCCGCTTCACGTGGACAGCATTTCCAGCGCTGCAATTGAACAGATCAACCCCATTTCCACAGGCGACGCCCTCTTGGTGACGGCAAACGTCACGCCCGTAGGCAACGGGCCTTTCGGAGTTCGCCCGCGGTTGCGCGGTCTCGACTCCACTCGGCTGCTTGTGCTTGTGGACGGCGAACGCCTGAATACCGCCCGGCAGGCCACCGACCGCACCGGCGCTGAAGTGGGACTCATCTCTCCCGATGTCATCAGCCGGATCGAAGTGGTCAACGGGGCAGGGACTACGCTGTATGGATCCGATGCTCTTGCGGGAACGATCAACATCATCACCAATGAACCCACGTTCTCCGGTCGCACGCAGTTGCTCTACGGGTTCAACGGCTTTCTCAGTTCCAACGAAAATGGAGCCCGCGGAACGGCGACGATCGGGGTGACGGCTCCGCGCTATGCCGTGCGCATGCAGGCGGGCATGGAGTCCTACAACAACTACAAGGCCGGTGATTTTGCCGTGGAGGACACGCGCCCGTTCTTCGCGTCCGGGGCGCTTGACCGGGGCGACACCATCGACGACAACTTCGGTTTTACCTTCAACGCTTTTCCCGATCCGTTCAACGAGCCGTTCGTTCGTACGGACAGGAAGATCCAGAACTCGTCCGCCCGCGGGCGATTCCTGAACGTGTCGGGCATCGTGAAGCTCAGCGAGAACCGGACATTGCGCATGCGTTATCAGCGGCGCCGGATGGACGACGTCGGATTCCCGGATTTCGCGCAGCCCTACTTTTTCAACGCGACCTCCTTGCCTTACAGCAACCTTGACCGCGTGTCCGCGCGATACGAGGCTCGGGCCCTTACTCCATGGCTGGCGAACGTCTCGCTCACCGCTCATTACCAGCGAACCGGCCGCCTGCTGCAGAATCTGCTGCCCGTGCAGTTTCCTGCGCCGACGCCCGTCGCGTTTTTCCCAATCGCCGTCATGCGCCTCAATATATTGTCCGAGACGGAGCAGCGAGTGTGGACGCCGGGTATCGATGTCCAGGCCGTGTTCGTTCCGGCTTCGAACCATGTGCTCAGCACCGGACTGACCTTCTATCGCGACCGGAGCAGCGACCGGCGAACCACCACGACCACCACGTCCATGATCGGCCAGGTAACGCTGGGCCAGCGAGGCCCGGCCCCCGCCGTATTCCCGTCTCCGTTGCAACTGGGTACGCCTTCGGTGGCACACCCGGTCCGCGTGCCGGATGCGAGCCTTCGTGACATCGGCGTGTTCGCGCAGCACGAGTGGCGGTTCCGGCCCAAAGTTGCACTCGTGGCCGGACTGCGCGGGGATTTTTACAACGTGACGAGCAAAGCCACTCCGGGTTATGACGTGTCGTCTGTCGTGGCAGGGGCACGCCCGGCCATCGATCCATCCACGCTTCCCGATCCGAACGGGGCGACCTACGCGCGAAAGGCCCTTACTGGCGACATCGGGTTGGTAGCCAACACTGAAGGCCGTGTCAGTCCGTTCATACGGCTTGGCCGCAGTTATCGTCATCCCAACCTTGAAGAGATGTTTTTTGCCGGACCTGCAACGGCCGGATCGATTGCGCCAAATATCAAGGTCAAGCCCGAGCAGGGGAATAACTTCGATGCCGGAGTCAAGTTCAGTTTCGCGCGCGTGTCCGGCGGCACGTATGTGTTCGTGAACCAGTACAAGGACTTTGTCGTGCAGGACCTGACTACGGCAACCACGCCGGCAGGCCCGCTCGTTCAGACGACCAACTATGCCGATGTGCGCATCCATGGCCTTGAACTTTCGGCGGCTTCGCCGATTTCCTTCAGTCACGGCGTGCTGACGCCGACCGCATCGGTTGCGCTCATGCGCGGGACCATCACGCGCGGCATCAACCCCCTGGATCAAAAACCGCTGGACGGAAAACCTGCCGACAACATTTCGCCTGTAAAGGGGCTTGCGGGTCTCCGGTTCACTGAGCCTCGCGGCCGATGGTGGGTCGAGTACGGTGTGCGCGCCCAGGCCATGGTGAAACGTGTGACACCCACGCTGCTCACGTCACCGTTCCGCGTCGCACAGGACCTGCTCTCGCTTGACGGATTTTCTGTCCAGCGGGTGGGATGGGGAGTGAACCTCGATCGCCGCCGCGAGCGGCTCGGCCTGACCTTTGCGGTCGAGAACCTGACGAACGCCTTTTATCGCGAGCACTTCCAGTTCGCGCCCTCGCGAGGCCGAAGCTTCACTGTAGGCCTGAGCGTTGGCGCCTTCTAGCCGCCGGGCGTCTCCTTCGGCGGGCAGCGTCCACAGACCGCTGCCATAAATGAATTGATCCAGCAGACTTAAATTTCCCTTCATGAGGTAGCATCCATGTCCGTATTGACGTTCTCCAACCTGCCCGACACCGCACGAATCTGGATTTATGGCGCCGAGCGTCCGCTGACGTCCGAACAGATCAGGGCTCTTAACAACCATATGGAGGCCTTCCTGATGGAATGGCAGTCCCACGGACGGGAAGTTACGCCAAGCTGGCAATTGCTTCACGACCGGTTTGTCGTTATCGGCGTGGACGAAGCGGCCGTCCACCTGTCCGGATGCTCCATCGACAGCATGGCCCGCAGCCTGGGCGGATTCAATCGCGCGTCCGGATTGAATTTCTCCAATAGCGGCGGCGAGGTGTTTTATAGAGATACGGCGGGGAAGATCGATTGTGTGGACCGATCGGCATTCCGCGATATGGTGAAACAGGGTACGGTCAACGAACAGACGGTCGTCTTCAATAACACGGTTACGACCGTGGGCGAGTTCCGTGCCGGACGATGGGAAGTCCCGATGCGGAATTCATGGCATTCCCAGGTCTTCAGTCACTGAGACTTGCCTGGTTCATTCATCGGACATCTCGTCTGCCGCATCGAAGGCGCCAGTCACAACCACCATTTCGAGAAGTGAATTAACTGGACGATTCAGTCGTTTGTTCGCAAGAAGTACGATGGGAAGCTTGTAGCGCTCAGCAACCCGGTTAACTTCCTCGTTAACGGGGCAACCATCGGCGTCTACGTAGATTCAGACCTCCTGATCTCGTGGAATTCAGGATGAGCTAAGTTCGAAACGAAAGCCGCGGAGCGGCGAAACACTTTAGCCACGGGCGTCAGCCCGTGGTTGACGGAAAGACCGAACATCAGCACCGCAGGTGCGACATAGCGCGATAGCTGACTTTTATGTCGCCCCGCTGGGGCTAAACATAATGTACTTGCTTGAACCACGGGCTGACGCCCGTGGCTAAAGTGTTTCGCCGCTCCGCGGCTTTTTTGTGCAAAGCCCTCAGGATGGGAGTGTCCATTCGGATGCTTCGCGCCATTTGAGCCGCGCTCATCTCCTCGAAAGGCCTTAAAAACAGAGAAGAGAATGTCCCTCAACTTCACCATCGACAAGCCCTCAACCGGATCCAAGGCACGCGCGGCTACCTTCCAGACGCTGCACGGCGAGGTTCAGACTCCCGTCTTCATGCCGGTTGGCACACAGGCAACGGTAAGGGCTCAGACCGTCGAGAGTTTGAAGGTGAGCGGTTCGCGCATGCTGCTGGCCAACACATATCACCTCCTGCTTCGTCCCGGGCCTGAGGTTTTCAAGAAGTTCGGAGGCATCCACCGTTTCATGAATTGGGATGGCCCGGTGCTCACGGACTCGGGCGGGTTTCAGATTTTTTCCCTGCCGCACGAACGTGCGATGAACGAGGATGGCGCTCGTTTCGCGAGCTATGTCGATGGAAAAATCCATCTTCTCTCTCCGGAGTCCAGCATCGAGATGCAGAAGGCGATCGGCGGCGACATCATGATGGTGCTCGATCACTGCATCCCTTCCACGGCGCCCCACGCCCAGGCTGAGGCGGCCATGACGCTCACTCACCGATGGGCGCTGCGCTCGCTCCGGGCGCGGGGCGGGTCCGAACAGGCGCTCTTCGGAATCGTGCAGGGAGCCTGTCATCGTGACCTGCGGGAGCAGAGTGCCGCGTATTTGAGAGAACTTCCCTTTGACGGCCTGGCCATTGGCGGCCTGGCGGTTGGTGAAACCCACCTGGAACGCTACGAGACGACCGGACACGTAACCGACCACCTCCCGGATCACCTGCCTCGGTACCTCATGGGCGTGGGTACCCCGATCGACCTGCTCGAGTCCGTTCACCGCGGCGTCGATATGTTCGACTGCATCATTCCCTCCCAGCTCGCCAAACGCGGCGTCGTCTTCACGTCGCATGGGAAAATCCAGTTGCGCCGCTCTGTGTACAAATTTTCCGAGGGACCCGTCGACATCGATTGCGTTTGCTCCGCATGCCGGGACTACTCGCGCGCCTACCTGCACCATCTCATCAAGAGCGACGAGGTGCTGGGCTGGCATCTCCTCACTATTCACAATCTGACCTTCTACCACAGGCTGATGAAGGAGATCAGGGCGGCCATTTTGCGGGATGACTTTCCTGCTTATTACGAGAGCCAAAGGCGTGAACTCGTGCGTACCGACGAAGACAACCCCAGCCGCCCCATGAAACAGACGAAGCAAAGGGCTCGCCCGGGATCCCGTCCTGCCCGCCTCGGCGATTACGAAGTACATACGTCGCTGCAGGGTTTTTCAAGCATCCGTCAGATCAGCTCGGGCGAAGTCATGCACTCGGTGAACTGTCCCAGTGATGAAGCCAACAAACTCTACGTGGAACAGTCGTGCCTCGCTTCCCGCCTGTCGGCGCCCGCGGCGTCAACCGCGTCAAGCGATGATCTGGTGATCTGGGACGTCGGACTGGGAGCTGGCACCAATGCGATGGCTGCCTTGCACTGTTTTGAACAGCAGTGGGGCAAGGGAAAGCAGGTGATGCGTTCCTTGCGCATGGTGAGCTTCGAATGGGATCTCGACTCCCTCAAGCTCGCCGCCATGGATCCCGGACGATTCCCGCACCTGCGGCACGGCGCGCCGCACGAGATTCTGAAAAGCGGTTCGTGGAACCACTCTTCCGGCTTACTCCGATGGGAGCTGCGGAAGGGGGACTTCCTGGAAAGCCTCGAAGCGGCGGAAACCCCGGACCTGATTTTCTACGATCCCTTCTCTTTCAAAACCGACGCCGTCCTTTGGACGCCGGCGGCCTTCGCGCGCATTTTTGAAAAATGCCGGGCCAAATCCGCCGAACTCTACACCTACTCGTCTTCGACGGCTGTCCGGGTGGCGCTGCTCTATGCAGGTTTCTTTGTCGCCGAAGGCATCGGGACCGGACCGAAGTCCAATACCACGATTGCTTTTTCAAGAGCGGCAGGTGCAGCAGAACACCCACTGGCTCCGCCTCTCCTGGGACAGGATTGGCTCGCACGCTGGAAACGCAGCCATTCAAAACTGCCGCCAGATCTGACAAGCGAAGAAAAGCCTCGTTTCGAAAAACGTATCGAAGGCCATCCTCAATTTTCCAGCATGTCTTGAAGTCCAGGCGATGGCCGATGTCCGCCCCGAGGCTTTGCACGGCTTTGCACATAAAGTCTGTTTTGCACAAATAGTCGGATCGCTGCACATAAATCACGCCGTTATCAATTCTGTATCAGCTGAAAATGGATCAGGGATGTCGCGCAGTTCGCCGCTCCTGATCTTTACATAAATGTCTCGTAGCGCCGGGGAGGCGTTATAGATCCGACCGCGCTTTTCACCTGTTGGAACTAGAAAGCCGGCACGCACCAATGCGCCCAAATCCCGACTTGCGACAACATTGCTCACCTCGGCTACATTTCGATAATGCGAACTTCGAACGTGATAGCCCATCGCTGCATCCGATAGCGCAAAAATCGTTCGGTCTGGCAGGGATAGTGCCTTGATTTGTCTTTCAAGTTCACTCCAGAGCTTTGAAATCATTCGCATTCTGCTAAGGGTGGTTGCCGCCTGCCGGTAGTGAGCCGTGAGGTTGAATCGAATCCATGGACGAACATCATTCTTGGGATTCCATGTGCCGCCGCCCACTGCTGCGAGAACGTCGTAATAAGGCTGTCTGTTACGACCCAGGTATTCCTCAATTGAACAAAATGCGGGTTGTACTACGCCGCGCACGGCAAGAACTAAGGTTTGCAGGCATCGCGCCATTCTTCCATTGCCATCCGAAAACGGATGGATCATCACTAAATTTAAGTGCGCCATTGCTGCCTTGACCAAAATGTGATCGCTATCTTCCGTCCCTCGGAGGTATTGAACTAACTCATCCACAAGTTGCGAAACACGTTCGGCTGTGGGTGCGTCGTACACTGTTACCTGCTTTACCTCATCCCTAACGTAGATTGGCCCTGGACGCCAGTTCCCAGGATGTTTATTAAGGTCGTGCTGGAGCATCATGAAATGGAGACTTCGCAAAAACCCTTCGTTAAAGCTGAACTGCTGATCTTTTGCCAACTGGAGAACGTAAGTCATCGCATTGCGATAGCCCACAACCTCAAGCCAAGTCTCACGTTGGGCATCTAGCGGCTCTTCTCCGTCAACCGCAGCAATCGCATCCTCCTTGCTGACTAAATATCCCTCGATGCTGTTTGAACCACGAATTGCTTGCGCCAACATATTGCGATGAAGCACTCCGCTCCATCGAGTAGGACTAGACACCACGTACCTAACCGACTTGTAAATTGTGCTAATCGCTTCAATGACTTTCAATTCTTGTGGGTCAAGTTTGGTACTGCGGAAGAGCATTGTGCCTCCTGATAATATGCAATTTCTACCTAACTCAAGTATAAATATTAATTGACTTAATGTCTGATTGAAATATACTATTTTCAGGGCAACAAATGAGAAGCCCCGACCGTGCTTGTAACACCAAATGGGGCCATAACCATCAGTAAGGCCGTTCTCGGCGCGATGTTCAGCTCGATCATCCCCTCGTAATAAACATCACTATTGCAAGCAATGGACAGACACCAGCACTCAATATGAGGTTTGCGGGTGGCATTTTTCTCTGCCAGGAATCACTGAAGAAGTGATTTCCGCATTGCCATTCCATCCAGACCCCACTGCTGGCGGCAGTGCCATGATGGGACCCGGAACTGACTTTACTGGGCAAGTAATTCGAATATTTGGATCATACGAGGGACAGATAGGTGGAAAAAGTGGAATGTGCGACGATAACGCCTTGTAAAAGCCCGAAGGAAACCCATGTCGAATAAAACCGGCGGCCCGGTTGCCGCCGATCTCATCGCGGATCTTGCCGCGGCCAGCCGCATACTCGCGGAGCGGGGAGTCGTCGACGGCTTCGGGCACGTCTCGCTGCGCCATCCAGCGGCGCCCGGCCGTTACCTGATGGCGCGCTCGCTTGCGCCGGCGTCGGTAACCCCCGACGACATTGTGGAGTACGACCTCGAAAGTAACGCCATCAACGCGAATGGCCGCGCCAGTTTTCTCGAGCGCTTCATCCACGGCGAAATCTACAAGGTGAGGCCCGATATTCAATCCATCGTGCATAGCCATTCGTCTTCCGTAATCCCGTTCGGACTGGTCGGTGTGCCGCTCCAGGCGATGTTCCACACGGCGGCATTTATTGCGGCTGGCGTGCCGGTGTTCGATATCCGCGAGAAGTTCGGCGCCACTGACCTGCTCGTCGGCAACCGGGAGAAGGGCGCTGCGCTCGCCTCGGTCATGGACGGGAAGGACATCGTGCTCATGCGCGCGCACGGAAGCGTGGCGTGCGGGCCGACGCTGCAAACAGCGGTATTCCGCGCCGTCTACACCGAGGTCAATGCGCGCATCCAGCACTGGACCATGGCACTCGCTGGCGGCGCGGCCATGGCTGCCCTGGATGCTGAGGAAGGCCTGCTCGCGGATGCAATTAACCAGACGGCCGGCATTCGCGCATGGGAATTGTGGCGCAGCACGGTCCGCGCTCAAGTCCACTGGTAGTCCACTCGTAACGGGGGCAAGCAATGTCGTTGACAGAAGTGAAACAGCAACTGGTCGACTGCATCCGAATGCTGGAGCAGTCCGATATCATCGACTACAACGGCCACTGCAGCCTTCGCATCGACGACGACCGCTTTCTCATCAATACCGGCTCGTGCCAGCGCAGCCGGCTGACGGTGGATGACATTTGCACGGTGGATCTCGAAGCCAACCAGGTCGAGGGGAAGGACAATGCGCCGCTCGAGCGTCACCTGCATTGCGGCATCTACCGCGTGCGGCCCGGGGTGAAAGCGATCGTGCACGGGCATCCAAAATGGTCGACCTTCCTCACAATGGTCGGCGAGGCTTATAAACCCGTGTACGCGCAAGGTTCACTCGTTTATCCGGTGCCGCTGCTCGATTCCCCGAACTCGATCAACAATCGGCCGATAGCCGATCGACTGGCGGCCACGCTCGGTGACCGGCCCGCCGCGCTGTTGAAGTCGCACGGGGCAGTGACGGTCGGCAAGGACATTGTCGAGGCGTTTGTACTCGCGAACTATATGGAGGAGAACGCCTACCGGCAGTACATGGCGCTGCAAATCGGCAAGCCCTATGTGTTCACCGAGGAAGAAGTTGCGCTGTGCCGCGAGAAGCTATGGAACCCGAATCTCTTTAAGCGCACTTGGGATCATTTCCACGCGAAGCTCAGGTGATCGCACCGCGCCGACCGGCTAGCCCTGAATAGACCTCTCCATCGCCGCTCTCAATTCAGCCGTGACCACGGGTTCGATACCGAACCACGCCTGCCATGACGGCCGGCCCTGGTGCAGTAGCATGCCGAGTCCGTTGACAGTTGGGTTTCCCCGCCTGCGTGCAGCCGCAAGAAACGGCGTTTCGAGCGGAGTGTAAATAATGTCCACGGCGAGCGCTCGGGGCGGAAGTTTGTCCAGTTCGATGTCGAGTGCGCCCTGCCCGGCCATGCCCATGCTGGTGGTGTTGACCACCATCGCCGCGCCGTCCAGGGCTTCGTGGCGTTGTTCCCACGGCAGCGCCCTGAGCGGGCCGCCGAATTCTTCCACGATGGTATTCGCGCGGGCGAAGGTTCGATTGACAAGCCGGATCTCTTTCGCGCCCGCCTGGGCAAGGCTGTAGCACACGGCGCGCGCGCCGCCGCCGGCGCCGATCACGACACTCGGTCCACCGTCAGCGCGCCAGCCGGGCTGCTCCTGCCCGATGCTTTGAATGAAGCCGTAGCAATCGTTGTTGGTGCCCGCAAGCGACCCGTCGGGCCGCACCACCACACAGCTGATCGCGCCTATGCTTTTCGCCAACGTGTCCACCTCGTCGACAATCTTCAGCGCCGCCTGCTTGTGCGGGAGCGTTAGATTACAACCGGCAAATCCGAGCGGGTGCAGCGCGCGCAGCGCCGCGCCGAGGTCCACGGGACGAATCGCGAGCGGCACATATGTTCCGGCCAGTTTGTGATGCCTGAACCAGTAGTTGTGCAGCACCGGCGAGCGGGAATGCATGACGGGCCAGCCCATGACGCCGGCAAGCAGGAAACGGTCGGGATGTGCCATGGGCATATTTTGTCATGGTTTCCTGCCTTGTGGTCGTCAGCGGTCCAGCCGGCAAGCGGGATTGCCGGCGGCGATTCGCTCACTAAACGGTAGAATCGCAGGATATGAAAAGCAGCGATAGGCTTTCCGGGCGTTTGGAATCCATCTGGATAAAAAGAGCGCATGGCGGCCCGATGGATCCCGTGGTCACTGCGCATGTATTCGTCCGTGGTCTCGTCGGCAGTGCCGACAATAATCCTTACCGCCCCGTCACGATCATCGAACGTGAAGTATGGAACGAACTTATGCGGCGAACCGGCGGCAACGCGCCTCCCTCGGCCCGGCGCGCGAATCTGATGGTGAGTGGGATCGCCCTGGCAAAGAGCCGTGGACAGGTGTTGCGCATCGGAAGCGTTCGGCTTCAGATCGCCGGTGAAACAAAACCATGTGAGCAAATGGACGAGATCCTTCCCGGGTTGAAGGATGCAATGTATCCGGATTGGCGCGGGGGCGCCTTCGCAAAGGTTATCGACGAAGGAGAGATCAGCGTCGGCGATACAGTGGAATGGATTGGCGCGGCTCCCTAAGGGATCGCGCAAAAATAACCTGGCAGAATCGTTCGGTGCCTGAACGCAGGCGTAAAGGCCCTACTTGGTCCGAAGCTCCCCTCCTAAGTTAGGAGGGGTGGCTGCGCCGCCAGTAAAATGTGGCGAAGCATCCTTTAAAGGCGCAGACGGGGTGGTTCTTCAACATCGCGAAGCCACCTTTATAGATGTCCACGAAGCGTTCCGAATGGAACCACCCCGGCACGGCTGATAAAACGTCGCCGCGCCACCCCTCCTAACTCAGGAGGGTAGTTTAACAATGGAGGCTTCGCGTCATTGATTGAAACAAAGCCGATTTGCGTATGCATTCTGCCAAGTTATTTTTGCGCGATTCCTAAGACCAG
>CAMAWS010000028.1 GCA_945861845.1 Candidatus Sulfopaludibacter sp. SbA3
CGTGTATTTAGACTTACGTCAATATAAACGTATGTTTTATTGATAAGGGATGGAACACGGCCCCATAAGTGCTTTGAATACAGCAAGTGCTCATGGCAAATCTAGCGGTTCTCTATCGCGCAGCAATACTGTGTGATTAATTCGAGTAACGTTGATCGATCCTCGTCCCCACGTCCACCGTCGGGCCAACCGGGACGATCGCCGCAAAGGAGGCCGCTTTCAAAGCCCTGGGCACGGGATGGGCTGCCGGCGTGAAATGGAAGGATGTCGAAGTTGAAAAGCTTGCGTCGGGTAAGCCCGAGCTACACCTCCATGCCGAAGCGCTCGCTCGAGCCAGTTCCCTGGGCTCGAACCGATTTCATGTCTCGCTCACTCACGATCAGCTTGTTTCCTGCGCGGTGGTAATCCTCGAAACCTGAAATCATCAATACCTGCGGTCTTAACGTAAATTTGGCGTAAATTTAATGGGCGTCGGTTTCAGCGGGACGGCGCTCGTCTCAGTTATTAGGGAAATCGTACAGCCGCTGGTGGAGTTTGGAAGAAGATGACGCAATTATTGGTTTTGATGCTGGCCCTTTGGCCCGCAAGTCCTCAGCAAGCGAACGGTCCCGATTACGCAACCGCCCGCCTGGAGCGGAAGTTGAAGGCAACGAAGACTACGGAGAAGATCACCGTCGATGGGAGCCTGGAAGAAGCGGTATGGGCTAATGCTCCCAGGGCAACTGATTTCATTCAAAATGAACCGAGAGAAGGAGAGCCCTCCGCCGAACAAACGGACGTGCGGGTTCTCTATGACAACCAGAACCTCTACTTCGGGTTATACGCCCACGATTCCAATGCTGCGCACCTTGTAGTCAGCGACCTCAAGAAAGACTTTTCCACCGATGGCGGCGACACATTCGAAGTCGTGCTCGATACGTTTCACGACCAGCGTAACGGCTACATCTTCTCCACCAATCCAGCCGGCGCCAAAGCCGACTCGCAGATGATCAACGAAGGCCGCGAAGTGAATTTGAACTGGGACGGCGTGTGGTACGTCAAGACGCGAATCGTGGATGACGGCTGGATCGCCGAGATTGCGATTCCATTCAAGACGTTTAAATTCCGGGCGGGCGATGTCCAAACCTGGGGCATCAACTTCCATCGCAACCTGCGCAGCCAGCTCCGAAACGAGGATAGTTTCTGGTCGCCGATTCCGCGCATTTACAACCTTCAGCGTGTCTCGCTTGCGGGAATGCTGGAAGGACTGGAGGGCATCAGCCCCGGCTCCAACATCCGCGTGAAGCCGTACGTCACATCCAGCCTTGCGCAGAATGGAGCGACGGGCGTGCGGAAAGGCGACGGAGATTTTGGTTTTGATGTGAAGTACGGCATCACGTCCGGATTGACCTGGGATTTCACGTATAACACGGAGTTCTCGCAGGTCGAAGCGGACGAACAGCAAATCAATCTCTCGCGTTTCAGCCTTTTCTTTCCGGAGAAGCGCGAGTTCTTTCTCGAAAATTCGGGAATCTTCAAATTCGGTGGCGGCGAAATCGCCACGCAGGGCGCCGGCACCAGCGCTGTCGGGAATGACGTGTTGTTCTTCAGCCGCAACATCGGCCTGTCCCCCACGAATGAGGCGGTTCCAATCCTTGGCGGCACGCGCCTCACCGGCCGTGTTGGCTCATTTGAAGTTGGTTTCCTGAACATGCAACAACGCAGCTACAAAAATTCGGCTGCGACTAACTTCACCGTTGGCAGGCTGCGGCACAACATCATGGCGAACTCCGACATCGGCGTCATGATCATGGACAAGGAAATCAGGGATTCACCGCGGTTCAATCGACTTATTGGAACCGATGCGAACTTTCGTTTCGGCCAGTTCACTACCGTGAATGCTTTCCTCGTGAAATCCAGCGCGCCCGGAGTCGATTCGGACGACATGGAAGGGCGCCTTGCGTTCGGCTACACGGACCGAGCGTGGCAAATCAAGACCGCATACAACAATATCCAGAGAAACTTCACCAACGAGATGGGGTACGTTCCACGGCGAGGCGTTCAAAGATATGATGCCGACTTCCGCCGAACCTTCCGGCCAAACAACAAGTGGATCCGGTTGATGACTCCGCACGCTGTCGTTGATTACTTCGCCGATCCCGACGGAAACTTCGACAGCAAATATATAGACTTGCACTTTTCGATCAACTTTCAGAATGGAGCTTTTTTTGAGGTTGGGCAGAACCCGTCCGTCGAGCTTCTGAGGAAGCCTTTCAGCCTCAATAACGGCAGGAACGTCGTCCCGGCCGGCCTATACAAGAACTCCGAATATTTTTCGTTTTTTCGGCCCGATCCGAGCCGGCGATTCCAGCCAAATGCGCGCTGGGCTACCGGAACGTTTTATACCGGATACAAGCACAGCTATTCCTTCGGCGAAACCTTCCGCTTGAACAACAAGTTCAATACGTCTTTGAATTTCACCCACAACAACATCAGTCTTGCCGATGGCCGGTTCAAGACGAACCTGCTCACCGCCCGCGTGAATTACTCGTACTCGACGAACGTGTTTCTCAATGCGCTCGTTCAGTACAACAGCGACCAGAGGCAGTGGAGTTCCAATGTTCGATTCAATGTGATTCACCGCCCTCTGAGCGATTTCTTCCTGGTATATAACGAACGACGAAATTCCCTCAGCGGCGATCTCATCGATCGCGCCCTGATTGCCAAAGTCACGTATATGATCCAGAAATAGAAAGAGCCGCGGATTACGGATTACGCGGATCTAATCCGTGTAATCTGGGCAATCCGCGGTCTGAAGGCCATCCTCGGTCAGTGCGGTTGCCCGGACCCGGATCCAGTGATTGATCGGTTCCCCGGCAGGTATCTCCATGCGTATGAAGTTATCGCTTAACCCGAAACCGTCTTCCAGGACGAGGACATCCATTTCGCGTCCCAGCATCGTTCGCCGAAATTCCTCGTTCTTCCGGGCGATCAATTGGCGGAGCGACTTCGCCCGAAAGCGTGCGACATGGCTGGGTATATTGCCCGGCATCGTCGCCGCGACGGTGCCCGGGCGGGACGAAAATGGGAAGACGTGCAGGTAAGTAAGCGGCGATGTTTCAATCAGGCGATACGTGGCCTGAAAATCTTCATCCGATTCGCCGGGAAATCCGACCATGACGTCGGCCCCGATCGCCGCGCCGGGAATTCGAGCGCGGATCGATCGAACCAGGCCGGCATAGTACTCCGGACTGTATGGGCGGCGCATCGCACGCAAAACTCGGTCTGATCCGCTTTGGAGCGGAATATGGAAGTGCCTGGCGATCCTGGAATGTCCGGCCATCAGTTCTATGATCTCAGGACTGACTTCCAACGGCTCGATGGAGCTGAGACGCAGCCGCTCGAGCTGCGCTATCTGTAACGTCTCGCAGAGCAGGTCGAAGAACGTTGTCTTCTCTTGAATGTCGCGGCCGTACGTACCGAGGTGAATCCCCGAGAAAACCACTTCCTTATATCCACGCGACACAAGGTCTCGAACCTCGGTAAGAACACTGTCCGGCGACATGCTGCGGCTGCGTCCCCGAACCGATGGAATGATGCAGAATGAGCAGTTCGCGTTACACCCATCCTGAACCTTTACCACTGCCCGTGTCCGGCCGCCGGAACCGGAATGGGATGCGGAGTGTAGTTCTTTTTCCAGAAAGATGCTGCTGCACAGAATTTCCGCGCGGCCGTGGGTCGAGAAATCCTGCTCGAACAGGTCGAGTGCGATCTGCCCCACCATTGGCTTGTGCGAGTTTCCGACGACGTATCGCACCTGCGGAAGATTGGCGATTTCTTCGGGAGCCCTCTGGGCGTAGCAGCCTGTAACGACAATCTGCGCCTGCGGATTTCGGGAAGCAATCCGGCGGATCATCTGCCGTACCTGCCGGTCCGCTTCGTCAGTCACCGTACATGAGTTGACGATGACAACGTTGGCGTCATATGCAGACGAACTTTCCACGACGTTGGAATCGAGCAGTTCCTGGTGGATGGAGGCGCCTTCGGATTGCGACGCGCGGCATCCGAAGTTCGATATGTGGAAGGTTTTCATTTCCTCATTGTTCTGAAATCTGCCGGCTCTTCTCCGCGACTTTCTTTTCAAGATCGGCCTTATAGTCGACAAGCTTCTTCGTCAGCGCTTTGTCACTGAGCGCCAGTATCTCAACGGCCAGGATGCCGGCATTGGTAGCGCCTGATTTGCCCACGCCCATCGTGGCCACCGGCACTCCCGGAGGCATTTGTACGGTTGAGAGCAGCGCGTCCAGGCCAGTAAGGGGTGAGCTATCGATGGGAACGCCGATTACCGGCAGTGTCGTCTCGGCGGCGCAAACGCCTGCGAGGTGGGCCGCTGCTCCCGCGCCCGCAATAATCAACTTCAGCCCCCGCTCGCGGGCTGTGCTTACGTACTCGTGGGTACGGTGGGGCGAACGGTGGGCGCTGTAGACGCCGATCTCGTACGAAACTCCGAACTGTTTCAAGACCTTTGCAGCTTCCTGCATGATCTGCAGGTCCGAATCGCTGCCCATGATAATGCCCACCGTAGGTTTCATCGTTGCTTCAAAAGCCCCTTTTGTCCGATATCTTTACGAAAATCCTTGCCGTCGAAGTCTATCATCCCGGTTGCGAGGTAGGCCCGGTCGAGCGCCTCCGTCAAGGTCGCGCCGCGCGCGGTCACGTTCAAAACACGGCCGCCTGCCGTATATATCTTTCCGTCTTCCCATCGGGTTTCTGCGTGAAAGACGGTTACGCCTTCAATTCGCTTCGCTTCTTCAAGGCCCGAAATCTGTTTGCCCGGCTCAATCCTTCCTGGATACCCGCGCGAAACAAGGACAACGGTCGCCGACGCCTCGGTCCGCCATTCGAGTCGCCGCGAAGCCAGTCGATGTTCTGCAATATCGACAAGCACGTCCACAAGGTCCGTTTTCAATCGCGGGAGAATAACCTGGGTTTCGGGATCGCCGAAGCGCGCGTTGTACTCCAGGAGTTTCGGCCCATCGGCCGTGAGCATGATACCCGCATAAAGGATACCGGTGTACTCGTGTGCGGCGGCGAGCGTCGGCCGAATCATGCGATTGAGGACAGCCTCGTGGTCCTGGGCGGAAAGGATCGTATCGACCGAATAAGCGCCCATACCCCCTGTGTTGGGACCGGTGTCACCATCGAAACGGCGTTTGTGGTCCTGCGCGGCCACCATCGACTGAAACGCCGCGCCATCGGCAAAGACGTGAAACGATGCTTCCTCGCCGGTCAGAAATTCTTCGATCACAACCTTGGAGCCCGCGTTTCCAAGTGTCTTCGCTTCCATGAACTGTTGCACTGCGGCCATCGCCTGCTCGCGGTTTTCAGCGACGACGACTCCTTTGCCGGCAGCAAGTCCGTCGGCCTTCACGACTATCGGATAACGTGAACTCTCAAGAGCTGCATAGGCGCCCTGCGCCGTCGTGAACTCCTGGAAATCGGCAGTCGGTATTTGATTGGCCTTGAAGAACTGCTTGGCGAAGCTTTTGCTGGATTCAAGACGGGCGTCGTCGGCCTTCGGACCAACGATCTTCAATCCCTTGTTCCTGAAAAGATCGACAACGCCCTTGCTCAGCGGAACTTCCGGCCCTACAAACGTGAGATCGATCCGGTGTGTCTCGGCAAACTCGGCGAGCGCCGGCACGTCATCCGAGGAAATCGGCACCAGTTCGGCCAGTTCACGAATGCCGCCGTTGCCGGGAGCAGCGTAAATTTTCGGTTTATGCGAGCTCCGGGCCAGCGAATCAACAATGGCATGCTCGCGGCCGCCGGAACCGATGACGAGAATTTTCATGATGCCGTGATCTGAGTCAGGACTTCGTTGAGAGCTCCGCTCCGATAGCCGTCCGCATCGATGGCAACGTAGCGGAATCCGAGAGCCTTGAATTCGCTGCCGATACGATCGAGCAACTCGATACTGAAAGCCTTCGTCATTTCGTCGCGCGCAATCTCAATCCGCGCGATTTCGCCATGATGCCGGACCCTGCATTGCCGAAACCCCAGGCTCCGTAGAATTTCTTCTCCGGTATCGATCATGCGAAGCTTTTCCGGGGTCACCTGGGAACCATATGGAATACGCGACGATAAACATGCGGACGCCGGCTGGTTCCATGTCTTCAGACCCAGGTCGCGCGAAAGCCGGCGAATCTCTTCCTTGGTCAAGGCGACCTCGATCAGGGGACTGCGAATCGCCATCTCGTTACCGGCCTGCCGGCCAGGGCGGAAATCACCGGTGTCGTCCATATTGTTTCCATCGACGACGTGACTAATTCCCTTTGTTTTCGCCATTACCTGGAGCTTGGTGTAGAGCTCGTGTTTGCAGAAGTAGCAGCGGTTGGACGGGTTCTCAACGTAGTTGGGATCCGCCATTTCGTCAGAGGCCATGAACTCATGCCGAAGACCGTATTCGCGAACGACATCCAGCGCGATGCTGCGCTGGTAGGTAGGGTAGCTTGGACTCTCAGCCGTTACGGCCAGGGCATTGTCGCCCAGCTCCTGGTGCGCCACAACCGCGAGATAGGAACTGTCGACGCCGCCGCTGAACGCCACAATGCATGAGCCCATTTCGCGAAGAGTCCGACGAAGGCGCTCTTCTTTCTGCAACATTGCATAATTGTAGCAGACGTGTGAAATCCCTGTGATGACAAGGGTTTCAGCCTCAAAATCCTTGACAAAGATACGGCGAATTCTAACAATCAGCTTAATTATGCACGCGACGCTTCTGTTGAATGCTTCTTATGAGCCTTTAAGAATCATTTCGTGGAAAAAAGCCCTGACGCTGTTTTTCGCGGGCAAGGTCGAAGTCATCGATGAGTACGAGCAGGAAGTTCACGCGATCACATTCGCCATAAAACTCCCTTCCATTATTCGTCTTCTGCGTTATGTGCGCGTGAAGAAACACAACCGGGTCAAGTTTTCCCGGGCGAACATTTACTCGCGAGACGATTACAAGTGCCAGTACTGCGGCAAGAAATTCCCTTCAGAAGATCTGACCTTCGATCACGTCATTCCTGTTGCGCGCGGCGGGCAGAAGAAGTGGGACAACATCGTCGCGGCGTGCTTCCGATGCAATCACAGGAAGGGTGGCCGGACTCCGGAAGAAGCAGGAATGCGCCTCGTCCGGCAACCCACGGAGCCGCACTGGCTGCCAGCGTTCAACCTCACGCTTAAGATCAAGGCGCCGCCCGACACCTGGCGCGATTACCTCTACTGGAATATCGAGCTCGATATATAAGCTTGCCCGCTACAATCTGAATATGGCAATCGGGTTTGAGCTGCTCGAACACACGTCTGATATCGGTGTGCTTGCGCGCGGCGCGACTCGTGATGAGGCCCTGATTGGGGCGTCCATGGGGCTCGGCAGCATTCTTGTCGATTCTTCTGCCTTCCGTCCCATTGAAGAACGGTTCTTCCGGGCCAGTGGATCAGACGAAGCGGCACAGATCGTGAACTGGCTGAACGAAATCATTTTCTTCTTCGATACCGAGGGAATGGTTTTCGTCGAGTTCGACATCGATTCGTGGCAGGCGGGAACTATTTCGGGCCCCGCCCGCGGCGAGCGCCTTGATGTAAGCCGTCACGAATTCCGAACAGCGGTCAAGGCCGCAACTTTCCATCAGTTCGAAAGCCATCCGACGGCGGACGGCTGGGAAATCCGGGTGTTTGTCGATGTTTGATCTCACGCGAATTGACGATTACCGCTGGCTTATACCCGGAACCTACAAAGCAGGAATGCGTACCGACGCCATGGTGTCGATACATTGCCAAGATGGAAGACCACCTGATTGACGGCAAGAGCAGGCGCGTGCTGGTTCACCGAAAGGGCGCTACGCGGGCTTTCCCGGGCCAGGCTGTCTTCATTCCCGGAAGCATGGGGACTGCGTCCTATTTTCTGGTCGGGCGCGAAGGCTCGATGCGTGAAACATTCGGATCAGCCTGTCATGGCGCGGGCCGCGTAATGAGCCGAACGGCGGCGAAAAAAGGGGAAACAGCCAAGGAAATTCAGAAGGACCTCGAGTCTCGCGGTATCATAGTGCAATCGTTGACCCGCGAGGGGCTCACGGAGGAAAAGCCGGAAGCCTATAAGGATATCGAGGCCGTTGTCGACGTGGTCCATAATGCAGGGCTGGCGTCGCGAGTTGCGCGGTTAAAACCACTGGGTGTAATCAAGAGATGACTCCACAAGAAAAGATACAGGCCGATCTTTCAGACGCCATGCGTAGCAAGGACGTACTGCGGCTGAGCGTTCTGCGCATGATGAAGACCGCCGTGAAGAACAAGGAAATCGAGAAGATGAAACCTCTCGATGAAGGCGAAGTCATATCCGTCCTGAACACGCTGGTGAAGCAGCGGAAGGATTCTGTGGATCAGTTTCGAAGTGGTGGCCGCGAGGAAATGGCGCAGAAGGAAGAAGCGGAAATTAAAATCATTGAAGCCTATCTGCCAGCCGCTGCCTCCGAAGACGAAATCCGGGGTGCGATCGAGGAGGCAGTCAAGGAAACCGGGGCCGCATCCATCAAAGACATGGGCAAAGTAATGAAAGCCGTGCTTGGCCGGCTCGCCGGCAAGAGCGCGGACGGTTCTCGCGTCAGCCAGATGGTTAAAGAACGACTGCACTGATCCTGATCGGATCCGAAGAAATGGAAGAATCTCACGTTCACAGCACGGACCCGGTTCCCGACGTTCCCCTGGACCAGCTTACTGTGTTCGACCGCCCGGACGTCCGCGTTGACGAATTCACGACATTTGAAACTCCTTCCCCTGAAGTTCCGACTGCGGTTCGGAAAAAGGGGCCTGTTCGTGAGTGGATCGAAAGCCTCGCTTTTACGATCGTTTTCGTCCTTGTCTTCACGAACTACATAGCACAGGCGACCCAGGTTCCGACCGAATCCATGAAGCCGGCCATTATGGTTGGCGATCACTTCTTCCTCGACAAGATAGTGTTTCCCGCAAATTTTCCCGAGGCCGTACGGCCTTACCTTCCGAAGCGCAGCCTCGCACGCCTTGACGTAATCGCGTTTCGCTCTCCGACAGACGGTAATGTCCCGTTCGTAAAGCGCGTGATTGGCACACCGGGCGACGTCGTCGAGGTGCGAAACAAGAACGTATACATCAACGGCAAGAAGCTCGATGAGCCATACAAGATTCACGTCGACACGACGGTTTACGGGAACGAAACATGGATGCCGGAAGAGTTGAAGATCCGGGACAACTTCGGCCCTGTCACGATTCCGCTCGACAGCTATTTCGTAATGGGCGATAACCGGGACAACAGTAATGACAGCCGCTTTTGGGGCTTCATTACGAGCAACGATGTTATTGGAAAACCCCTGTTTGTCTATTGGTCCTACGAAAGCGATCCCTACCTGCCGGGCGAGAGGACGATCCGCGAACGGCTCGCCGATTACCTTTCGATCGCCGGTCATTTTTTCACAAAAACCAGGTGGTTCAGGATGGGAACGATCATCAAATGAAGGAAACGGCAAACGACTACCTGAGAGACAAATAAGGAACGTTGTGATGCAGATCCGCAAAGCTGTCTTTCCCGCCGCCGGCCTGGGAACCCGTTTCCTGCCGGCAACCAAGGCACAGCCAAAGGAAATGCTGCCGCTCGTGGACAAGCCACTAATCCAATACGTGATGGAGGAGGCCGTTGGCGCGGGAATCAGCAACATCACCATTGTCACCGGACGGGGCAAGAACGCCATCGAGGATCACTTCGACGTTTCTTACGAACTTGAACAGCTGCTCGAGAGGAGGGGCAAGGACGACTTGCTCAAGGAAATTCGGCGGATTTCGAACATGGTCAATGTGTCGTATGTACGGCAGAAGGAAGCTCTCGGCCTCGGGCACGCAATACTGGTCGCGAAGCACTCCATTGGGAACGAGCCGTTTGCCGTCATGCTCGGTGATGACATCATTGATTCTGAAATCCCATGCATGAAACAGATGATGGACCTGTTCGAAAAGCTGCAGGCCTCGATCATCGCGACCTGCGAAGTCCCTGCATCTGAAATTTCCCAATATGGCGTAATCCGGGGCTATCCCCTGGAGGGTTTCGGTAATCGCGTTTACCGTGTGCAGGATGTCGTGGAAAAACCGCCCGCCGCGGAGGCGCCGTCCAATCTTGCTATCATCGGCCGCTATATCCTTACTCCAGAGATTTTCCCGATCCTCGAAAAAACCCGGAGCGGCAGCGGCGGAGAAATTCAGCTTACCGACGGCATACGCCTCCTTCTGGAACAGCAACCCGTTTACGCTTACATGTTCGAGGGCACGCGTTACGATGCCGGCGACAAGTTGGGCTTCCTCAAGGCGACCGTGGAGTTTACGCTGAAACGACAGGATCTCGGGGAGCCTTTCCGGCAATATTTGAAGTCGTTGAGCCTTTAGATGCCGGTTGGAAATAGCCCTGAAATGAAGGAGCCCCGGTTCTTTCGAACCGGGGCTTTTTTTTACACTTCGTGTGGAAGGTTATAAGTAAAAGGAAGAACTATTTATATAAGCAGGACTGTTACTACTAATAGAACAGTGGCAAGTTTGATTGGGTTGGTATTGGAGAGATCGTTGCATATGTATAACTTTTCGCACGCTTCGCGAAATAAGAATTATAGTCAGCCCCGGCTTGGTGTCAACCCATAACTTCGCTATAACCTCGCATGGGAACCCTCTTTATCATCGCGACACCGATCGGAAACCTGGGCGACATCAGCGCCAGGGCACTTGAAATCCTTGGACAGGCCGACATGATCGCCTGCGAGGATACGCGGCATACGCTAAAGCTGCTCAATTACTTTGGAATTCATAGGCCTCTCACCAGCTACCATGAATTCAACGAGGAGGAAAAGGCCGCCGAACTCTTCCGCAAGATAGAAACCGGCACAAACGTCGCGCTTGTTTCAGACGCAGGCACGCCGGCGGTATCCGATCCCGGCTATCGATTGATTCGTCTATGCCGTCAGAAGGGAATTACTGTCGTCGCCATCCCGGGTCCCAGCGCAGCGATCACAGCACTTTCCGCCTCAGGATTGCCTTCAAACGAGTTCATGTTCGTTGGTTTCCTGCCCTCCAAAAAGAGCGCTCGGCGCGAAAAGGTGAACGCCCTGAAAAATCTCTCCTGCACGATGGTTTTTTACGAAGCGCCGCATCGGATTGCCGAAACGCTTGAAGACCTCCGGGAGATTCTGGGCGACCGCGAGGTCTGTGTCGCGAGGGAACTTACGAAGATCCATGAAGAATATCTGTTCGGTTGTCTTTCCGAAGTGAAAGGCCGGGTCAAACCCCTCGGAGAGTTCGTTGTCGTTGTCGCAGGGGGAGTGGAACAGATGGAAGAGTCCGTCGACCTGAGCGCCCTCTCACGCAAGGAAGCGCTAAAGGCGATTGCAGACAAGCTGCGCATTTCCCGAAACGACCTCTACGACCTGCTTTTTAAAAAGGAATGACAGAACGATAGCTTCAGAGTTGGGCCTTCCTCATTGGTACAAACTGTATTGTCATTCCATTGGGAAGAGGATAATCAACCCTTTCATCTCCAACGTAACCAAAAGCCCGGTAGAGCCGCTGACCCGTTAGTGTTGCGACCAGTTCTGCTGACTTAAAACCGTGCGACCTGGCCTCCTCTTCACACCTTTGAAGTAGAAGACGCCCGATTCCTCGTCGAGCCCAATTGGGTCGCACGAAGAACGCCCGAATCCTGGCGGACTCGTGGCTTGGATCCAAAACTCCCGATTCACGACCCTGCTGCCTGTCACCGCCGAAAAGTGTCTTGCGGCGGCTCCAACCGCCACAGGCGACGACACCGTCGCCCTCACTCTCCACAACATAGTATGTACCATCACGAACCATCTCGGTGTCGACACCCCAAGCCGTACCAATGGCGCCTTCAATTTCCGAATCCGTGTAGTCTTCGCGAGTCAAAACCCGGGCGGATTCCGTAATAAGCCGTTCCAGAACAGGAACGTCGTGAAGAGTTGCCTTCCGCACTGAATAGGTCATGGGCGAACCGTGGTTACCGGGCAACAGGTCATCGAAGGGATCCCGACATTCGACTAAAGCAAAGTCTCGTCCATTGCAGTGGAAGATGGCGAATGAAAGACATCGGTGTGATGGTCGTAATCCGACCTGCCGTTTCCGCGCAGGAATTCCCGGAGGTCTTCCCGCGAACCACCGTAATATGCCGCAACCAAGTGATCTAGCGCATCTTCGCGGGCATCCTCATAGGTAACCGACGGCTCGTAGTGGTGCGTTCGCGACTTCTTGATTCGTGTAAGAAAACCTTTGTGGAAGAGGCGGTCCATGATGGTCATGATCGTCGTGTAGGCAAGATTGCGCGAAGGTAGAACGGCGGCGTGGACTTCGCGGACGGTGACGGGCGGATGCCGCCACACGGCCTTCATTACGTCCAACTCAAGCGGGGTAAGATGAACTTTCAACCCTGCGATCCTCCAATATTTCAATCATCTCTCGAGCCCCTTCCTTGCCTGGCGCATGAGAAGGAAGCGATCGGATTCGGATTTTCAGAAATCGCCTCGAAAGCCGGAGGGCAACCGTGTCTCCAACCCGGACTTCCCGGCCGGCGCTGGCTTCGTTGTCGTTGACAAAGACTCGCCCGGCATCGCAGGTGTCTTTCGCCAGCGTGCGCCGCACAATGATGCGACTCCACTTTAAGAAGAGGTCGAGACGCATCAGGTCTATTTCAATGAGGTGGATTTAATTTTGTGACTTGGCTTCGGAGGCAACGCTTCCGGCCGCCCCGGTATCCGTATATCCGGAACGGATTTCGACAAAGCCTTCGCTGCGCAGTTTCGTGAGATATTCGCGGATTCTTGGCGCTCTTCGTTCGCGCCACAGGCGGTCCTGAATCTCGCTCTGCGCGAGTTCAAAAGGGAGGATTCCGCCATTGTGCTTGTCGTCGAGCTTCACGATCATGAAGGCGTCCTGGAGCGTCAGGAGGTCGCTGACCTGACCCTTTTCGAGCTTGGCCGCCTGGTCTTCCAGAAACTTGGCAAGCTGGCCTTTCTGGAAAAATCCAAGGCCTCCGCCGTCTTGAGCCGTCTGGGATTCCGAATACTTCTTTGCGACTTCAACAAAGTCGTCGCCACGCTTGAGCGCGGCAAGAGCATCCTCGGCTTTTTTCTTC
The DNA here is from genome assembly GCA_945861845.1 of Candidatus Sulfopaludibacter sp. SbA3. Classification (GTDB taxonomy): domain Bacteria; phylum Acidobacteriota; class Terriglobia; order 20CM-2-55-15; family 20CM-2-55-15; genus CAMBFR01. The sequence continues at coordinate 13,178 of CAMAWS010000028.1, forward strand.
TGCAACTCGGCCTGGGCGGGTACCTTTTCCTGGGTAAGGATGGTTATTTCGCTGAGCCGAACCCCCTCGGGCCGGTCGAATTCCTGTTTGTGCGCTTCGTAGTAACTCCGAAGCTGTTCGGTAGTAATGACGATTTTCGAATCGACCTCCCGGCCCAGCACCTGACTGCTGAGATACTGAGTTCGGATGCTCTGCTTGAAGTCATCCAGCGACGTCCCCTGGGCAATAATCGCCTGTTCGAGAGCTTCCATGGTGGGGATGCTATTTTCCTGGCGCAGTCTTTCCATGCTCTTGATCACTTCGAGATCGGCGTTCATGTCCATTTCTTTGGCCTTCTGGAGAAGAAGGCTCTGATCAACCATGTCGCGCAGAAGGTTCTTCTGGCTGTCCTCGTATTCTTTTTCCAATTGGGCGCCCTGCAGGTTGTCTCGTTTCTGGAGAAGGTCGCGGAGTTCCTTCTTGGCGTTTTCGTACTCGGACTTCAAGATGATTTCCGCATTCACCCGCGCAACGATCTCATCGACGACTTTTTGTTGTGCCCAGGCGGGGCTGGAGATGAATACCAACGCTAATATGGCTGCCGGAAATTGACGCATAAAACGCTCCTGTTCAC